>JAFYOJ010000024.1 GCA_017560225.1 Clostridia bacterium | reverse complement strand
GAACGCTGCCACCTACTGCACGAACGATATCGCGCACGGTTACCAACATTCCTTGTTCCGGAAAAGTAGGAATCATCTTGACGGTGTCCGTCAAGATGTTTCCTGCAAGCATAATGCCTTTTCTATCTGTTTGATTCATAACAGAAACTCCCTATATTAGTTCGCCTCAGCAACCAACGGACCAGCAAGTTCCTTCAAGTAGAACAAACGTCCGGGAAGTGTAGGAATATAGCTGGAAGTGATGTGTCTCGTAGGACCATAACGAAGAGTCATCCACAAAGACATACCCTGCCACTGCATACCTCTGTTGAAGGCACCGTCAGCACCGCCGATTGCATAATCTGCCTGGAACATAAGGCCTGGGCCAATGGTGTTTGCACGGCAAGGAACAAGGCTTGTACGGCTCTTGAAAGAGGTCAATGCGTTCTGCTCAATGGTCAAAGGATGAAGCTGTACGCCGATTCTGTAAGGCTGAGACTTCCACTCTTCTTCGCTGTCGAATTCAGCACCGATGGTAGGCTCCCAGAAAGCGATGTGGCACATACGGCCGATACCGTATACAAGAACCAACTTAGCACCCTCTGCCTTCAAAGCATTAATCTTCTCAGGGTAAGTAGGAAGATTTGCCTTAGTAGCAAAGTTACGGTGATCCTTAGGAACAGTAAGCTCGCCCAAAGGATTGTAGAAAGCATTCTCCATAGCGCTCTGGAAAGAAGCGTCGCCGGTCAAAGTGTTACCTTCGCCGTCAGCCCATTCGTCCATATTGAAGCACCATACGTTCTTACAGCTTTCATTCCACTCCTTCAAGAAGTAAACTGCCCACTTGTACATACCCATAGGGCCTACAGGAAGAATAAATACAAGCTTCTGGCCTGCTTTGTTTGCCTTGCGAATTTCGTTGGCAATTTCGTGACCCATCTTAACGTCGAACTCACCCAAAGTGGTACATTCGTCAATGTTGAAATCCTTATTCCAGAAAGACTGACGCTCAGAAATAGCTTCCGGTGCATGGCTGCAGCACTCGTCGATCTTTACGAAGTCCCATCCTGCAGGATAGAAACCCTCTAACATACTTCCTTTAACGGTTGAATTAAAATCCATAATTTCAAACTCCTTTCAATCTATAAACCATTACGGTAAAAGTCTCTTTGCTGTACCCTTCAAGTACGCCTGGCATTGACGGAAGCCTTCAGCGTAATCAACACCACACTGATAACCTCTGTATCTGGAGCAGGTCTTAACCATATCCGGGAAATCAATATGGTCGTGGTCGCGCATCCATACAATCTGGCTTTCGTGGCAGTTAAGCATCTCCAACTTCAGATCAATTTCTTCTGTGATATCTACAAACTCAGTAGGCACAAAGTTTACACCGCACAAAGTGTCCATATAGTAAATGGGAACAACTTTAGCAGACTTCTCGTGCTTGCCTTCGTAGTTCGGAAGGGTTGCACAGAAACTTGCGTCGAATACAAGTTTAGAAACTGCGGTGTGGTCCGGCATATAGTCATCCGGATTGTGGGTAATAATGAAATCCGGATCTTCTTCACGAATAATAGCGGCTACTTTATCACGAGCGGCCTTGCTGCCATCGTAAATATCCAAGTCATTAAGACCTGCACCCACTACCTTAATACCTGCCAAGCTACCCGCTTTACGTGCTTCGTTGGCACGGATGATTGTAAGCTCGTCCGGGGGAATAATAACGTGACCTAAATTACCTGTTGAAACATGGCACACCGTAACTTCATCGCCACGCTTTACGCACTTTGCAAGTGTACCTGCGCAAGCAATTTCAATATCGTCCGGATGTGCTCCGATTGCTAATACCTTCATAGGATTTGCCTCCCTTTTTTCTTTTGTTTTATTGTACCACGAAGTGCATAATTTTGGAAGTGCATTGTATTCTGTAAAAAGGGTAAAATATTCCACAATATTTTACAATAAAAACAATTTGACTTTTTTACCGAATCCGAGTATGCTATAGCCATGAGCAAGCAATATTACAAGTACAAAATTGAAGATTTATTTATTATCCGGAAGATTGTCACCATTCACTATTTTGAATTTGACAAGGATTTCACCTACCCTTCCGAGTCCCACGACTTCTGGGAGTTGGTGTACGCGGACAAAGAGTCTGTAATTTGTACCGCAGACGGAGAAGAATTTGTGTTAGAAGAAGGCGAACTGCTGTTCCACAAACCCAACGAAGTCCACGCCCTTCGTGCCAACAAACGAACGGCACCCAACGTGTTCATTATTTCGTTCGAGTGTAAGAGTGATGCCATGCGTTTCTTCGAAGAACGGCGAAAACTAAAATTAGATAAGAAATTACTCAGGTGGATTTACGCCATCATTGAAGAGAGTAAGAATACATTCGATCTCCCCTTCTCCGACCCTGCTATGAAGAAGTTGACGCTATCTAAGAATCCGCCGGCAGGCGGGCAGCAGTTAATTCGAAATTATTTAGAACTGCTTCTAATTCAGTTAATGCGTTCCGAAAGCGACCGAGAAGATACCCAAATTATTTTCCTCCCCAGAGAGGAATTCGGCGCCCACATTGCCAATCAAGCCATCGATTATATGAAACAAAATCTCCGCAACAGACTGAGTGTCACGGAGATTTGTACTGCGTTAAATTATAACAAATCTTATTTATACAAAGAATTCAAGAACGCCACCGGAGATTCATTATTGTCCTATTTTACCAAACTGAAGATCCAGCAGGCAAAGCGTTGGCTTCGGGAAAGTTCCATAAGTGTTTCTCAAATTTCCGAGCAGCTCGCCTTTGATAATCCGAATTATTTTACCAAAGCCTTTAAGAAAATCACCGGCTACACCCCTTTGCAATATAAGAAAATGCATCAGATGCGGTAAGATACCTTCTTAGAAACCCCTGCCTCGAGCGGATACGTAGCGCCCGCCACTTCCAGTGTACCGCCTGGAACGGTCGCCAATACCTCTACTTCCGTCTCACTTACAGACACACGAACCTCTCCACCGGGAACGGGAACAGTGCCGGTGAAAGGCGGCAAATCGCCCAGCATAGGCTTTACACGGAACGTATTGTACGCAACACCGGTATTCTCCACACCCATACGGTAACGACCCAACAAATAAATGGGACTGGCACTCCATGCATGGCACAAGGATTTCAAATAAGGCTTTCCATACATCGCCAAATGCTCGTCCCCTTCTTGTGTAGGATCAAACTGTTCATACAAACTAGTTGCCCCGTGGGCCTTCATCGCACCGTAATACTCGCGGATACATTTCTCCAAAGACTTCATATCGCCAGCTTCGCAATACGCCAAGTTCTCATAGAACTTGAAGTAAGGTGTTGTAATGGGTGGAACGGCATCGTTGCACAATACGTTCTTGTAGATTGCATCTTTCTGTTCTTGGCTGCAAGGCAAGAATAAATAGGCCAAAATGTTATTATGACGGGTAATGTTCTTTGCACCACTTTCATAGCTGTCCATGAAAGCGCCCTTCTCCGGCATATAATACTGCTCAATAATTTGTTTTTGGAGTTTCACGGCATCTTCCGCATACTGTGTACCATCAACACCTACCAATTTACAAATTTCACCGTAATATTGAAGCGCTCTGGCAAAGAGAACCTGCTCGCCAAGCAAAGCACCGGTCTTATCCATCTCTGCCCAGTCAATAAAGATCCAATCGCCGGGTTTACCGCGCATAAAGCCATCAGGATCCCGACGAGACAGACAGTACTTCATCACCGCACACACTTGAGGATAAATTTGACGAATGAAATCCAAATCTCCAAAAGTAAGGTAATAATCATAAACGCCCATAACCCAATAGAACGTGTAGTCCATAATGGTATTCATGTGCTGTTTAAAGGGAAGTCCGCCGCCAAGCAGAATCAAAGTACGCTTCTCTACTTCCTGATCAAAGAAGAGGTAATGATTTACAAATTGGCTTTGGTATGCATCCCCGGACCATACCCAACGGTCACGTTTAATCCCGTCTAAGAAAAATTCACGGGTGTTCAAATGGAATGTATAGGCAGCCGTTTTCCATACCCAATCCACCACTTCTTCACCGCATTGGAAACTGGCTTTGTACGGAAGGGGCAAATATTCATAATCCGCCTGTACACACGCATTGGGATCATCGATCCAAATATAACGGAAGGCACTGGTGGGGATTTTATACGTACCGTCCACAACCTTCTTGTCAAAATATTCAATGGTACACCACTTCTCTGCCAAAGCTTCCGGCTTTGATTCACCCAAACGCACGTGAACTTTATCTCCGGACAAATTAGATATGCTCAATTTACAGAAGGTTTCTTTGCCGAAGTCATATAAGATTCCGCCCTTCACAGGCTCTTTAGATACCCACTGTAAAGGCTCATATACAAAAGGAAATTCCTCAGGAGATTGTTCAATATCATTTAGAGCATCCCAGCAGCCAACGGGGTTGCGATCAATGGTGGTATCGTCCACCACCCAAGATTCATCACTTTCAATAACACCGTCTACATAGATACTGGGGAAAGAATGGTAATTCATCACGCGGATTCGCACTTCCATGGTGCCTGCCGGCAAGGGAATCTCCGCAGTATTCTCGCCATAAGTAGGCACATCATTTGGAAGGCCGAAGATCTGTACCACACTTGTTCCTGTGGTGCGCAGTCTGAAAATACCGCCATTCTCCGTGGTTACACGTTTATAAAACTGTACAACCGGCTCCGGCGCATATAACTTCCAAATAACCGGCATCCAGTCCCCAAACTCCGTACGTCTTTCGTGCAATTTAAGACCATGGTACCGCTCAAAATCACCGAATTTCCAAATCCACTTTGCCATATTCAAAACCTCCTGCGGTTAAACTACGGAGAGTATAACAAAACGCGGCGTCTTATTCAAGACTGTTTTGTTATTTTATTAAAACGATTTCGATAGTCTTTCGGCGTCATAGACGTAATGCCGGAGAAAGCACGATTAAAGGATCGAATGGAGTCATATCCTACGTCTTGAGCAATTTCCGTAATAGAACGCTCCATATTCCGCAGCATACG
>JAFYOJ010000023.1 GCA_017560225.1 Clostridia bacterium | reverse complement strand
CGTCAAGATAACCGCGGTTGCCTGTGCGTTCTTCAACAAAGGAAGTGCAATTTCTGTATACAACTTCCATTCAGAAGCACCATCAATCTTACCAGCTTCAAAAATCTCATTAGGTACTTGGTCCATAAACTGTTTCATCAAGAACAATACAGTAGGAGAAGCCAAACCGGGCAGAATATAAACCAAATAGGTATTGTCAATATGTAAAGATGTGATAATCAAATACAAAGGAATACCGGCAGCAGCAGATACAAACATCAAAGCGGTTGTAACCAACTTAAACAAGCCGTTCTTACCCGGGAATTTGTGTTTGGAAAGCGGATAACAAGCCATGGTTGTGATCCATACCAAACAGAAAATATACGCCACCGTAATCAACACAGTATTAAACAAATAACGGGTAAAAGGAACCAAACTATTCGCGGTTACCATCGTAAGCTGCTTGAAGTTATCCAACGTAGGATTGGATACAAAGAATCGAGGCGGGTATAAGAATAACTCCTCGGGGGGCTTAAATGCAGTACATACAAGGTACACCAACGGAAGAAGGAAGATTAAGCCGCCAATGGTTAAGAACACCAAAATAACGCGACCGGCATAGTCCTTTCTTTTCTTCGCCCTCTTTAAATAATCAACGTCAACTTGAAACATAACTGCACTCACTCCTTATCTGCCAAAATCTTGAAGGCAATACGTCCAAGACCGATAATCAGCAAGGAAAGTACAACTGCAATGGCAGAAGCATAACCTACCTCGAATCGCTGGCCGGAATAGTCACCTAAGTGCAACATAATTGTCAAACCTGCATCTTCCGGTGTGGGGTGACCTGCAAGGGTCGCACCTACGGAAAGTGCACTGGTAATCTGCAATACAGCTGCAAACAACATCTGAGGCATTGTTTGAGGAATATCTACGTAGAGCAAACGTTGGAAGCGCGACGTAATACCGTCTACTGCCGCCGCATCATAGAGTTCTCTGTCAACACCACGGAACGCTGCAACGAAGGACAAGAAACCTGTACCTAAACTGGACCACAGTGCAACGATAATACCTACCGGCATAATCCAGTTTACATCGGTCGTCCAAAGGATTGGTTCTGAAATAATACCCAAATTCATCAACAAGGAGTTCAAATAACCCGCACTATCATTGGAGAACATTACACTCCATACAACCGCCATAGCAACGCTGCTGGTAAGAGACGGCGCATAGAACGCCAATGTGTAAATCGGACGAATCTTATCCGGAACCTGATTGATAAACCACGCAAGGAAATAAGACAGAATGTACGCCACAGGACCTACAATAATTGCGTAATACAAGGTGTTGCTCAATGCTTTCAAGAACAAAGCATCGTCAACAAACAAGTAAACGTAGTTCGTCCATCCATTAAACACCGGCGATTCAAGTACGTTCCAGTAAAAGAAACTCAAAGCTGCAGATGCAATCAAGGGAATCAAGGAAAAAGTGATAAACAAAAGATAGAACGGTGCAACTAAACCGTAAGATATCTTATGATTCCACATTTCATGCATCGTGTAGCCAAAGCGAGTTTCTACATTAAAGAAACGCTTTTTTGGTTTCACCGGGGAATTATTTTTGTTCTTATCTTTAGCCATAACAAAACGTCTCCCTATCCTTTAATCAATTTCCAGACTTGCTTTCACGAAGAACAGATCCGCCCTTCTCAGCAATTCTATACTCTTCTTGTTTACGAATCATTTCTTTATTGATCTCTTTAATGGCATCTTCCAACGCAACACGTGCATTTACACCTTGCAATACATGCTGGTTTAATGCAGTTGTCAAATAACGGCTGGTATAGTAACCACCCAATACGTTGGGAGACTCTTTAATCCAAGACCATTGCTCATAAATAACATCAAGTTCTTCCAAAGTATACGGAAGAGATGCAATAGCATTCTTATTAGCAGGATTCCATCTGGAAGCTACACCAAAGGTTGCCTCAACTTCCTTACCGTATTCTTTCTGTACAGCATCAGAAGCCCACCATTGAAGGAATGCCCAAGTTTCCTCAGGATACTTGGTACTGCTGATAATGATACTACAAGTTGCAACACCATTTACAGAACGATCCACAACGGTTTCACCATTCTCATTGGTCACTTCGTGTCCGGGAATCGGAAGGATTGCCCACTTACCGTTGAGTTCCGGTGCGGAATACTTAAGCTTTCCGTAGAAAGTAAGATCAGCGACACCTACAGGCATCTCACCACTCTTAAATCGCATGTAGAAGTCTGCAGCATAGATGAAGTTGTACTGAAGGAACAGATCAGAATATTCAACAAAAGCATTATACGCTTCCTCTGTATCCAAAGCAGATTGCAAACCATCATAATCATAGAAATCGCCGCCGTGTTGATACAAGAACGGATTGTAGTTTCCTACACCGTAAGGGAAATAGAAACTATAACCATCCTTGGTCAAAGCAGGAAGAATATTATATACATCTTGCCACGTATCCGGCGCTTCAATATTCAATTCTTCAAAAATATCGGTTCTGTAGAACAATGCCTGCCAGTTCTGTGTCTCAGGGAAACCATAATAATTACCTTGATACAAGAAAGGCGTAACTGTATTTTCATAGTAGGATTGTTCCAACAAATCATTAAAGCCCAGTACTTCATTGCCATTCAACGTGGTTGTTTCAAACTTATTCAAAGGCAACAATGCACCACGAACCGCATACTCAAACGGTGTACCAACACCAATGGAAATTGCCGCATCCGGAGCTGTACCTGCAACGTAACGCTGCATGATCAAACCTTCGGAAGAACCTGCAACCATGTTCAAGTTTACTTTAACGCCGTAATCCGGAGTGAACTGCTCGGCAACCAAGTTACGCATAATGTCTACATACTCACGGCCTCTGGATACATAGACTTCAATCTCAACCATATCTTCGTCTGCCATTTCTCTGGTACCAACCGCGGAATAATCCTTAATAAAGGTATCCTTGAAACGGATAACACCAACATAGAAATCTTGGAAGAAAGAAGTATATGCTTCTTTGTATGCATAGCCCTTCTCAGACATAACCATATAGTCAACGGTAATTGCCTGTTCTTTAACCGATACCATGGTATTACTCAAACCGGTTAAAGCATCTGTAATATCATTCAAAGATGTAGGAACTTTCTCCATATCATCTTCCAATTCCACGAATAACTCATAAGCAACCTTAACCGCAGATCCGTAAGAAGGAAGTTTGCCGCCGTTTGCAGCCTTGATATCTACGTAACATTGTCTAAAGGTTCTTACATAGTTCTCCAAATCCGTTTGAAGATTGGGCAAATATTTCTGCAAATCCCAGTCACGGTTCTTATCTACAACGTAACCACCGGACTCACTTCTGGAAGAAGCGGTAATCTTTGCAACTTGCGTAATCATTGTGGAAATAGACTCAATCGCCTCATCCAAAGCTTGATATGTATGACGCAAAGGTCCTAACTTATTGGTCAGCGTCATGGTATGCTGGCCTGCCTCAAAGTAGATCAAATAAGGCTCATTATCAGCATCCTTTAAGCAATCTCCGATCCAGCCCTCTGCATAAGGGAAGCAATACTCCTCTAATTCTTCAAACAAAACCTGACCGTCGAACAAAACTTCCTTGTAAGACGCGACGTTTGTTGTCAAAGATTGATAACGGAAGCCAATCTGATACCAGCCGGATTCAGGTACTTCGAATACCCATTGTACGGTATCGCCACCGGAACCCCAACGAGCACCGCCGAATACATTATAGCGAATAACCTTATAAGATGCAGGAGAAGAAGCATAGTCATTATCATACTCCATACGAAGGCTTACAGAGGAAGAATACTCCGGAACCTCCATTTCAAAGCGAATTGCATCGCCTGTGTATACTTTATCACTATTTCCTACAGAAGCAACATAATCCTCGTAAGAAACACTCTTACGGGGAGCCGTCAATTGAATACCACCGATTACACCGGGTTGATTATAGAATTTCAATGTAATGGTGCGTTGTCCTTCTTTCAAATAGAACTTATACGGATTACGATATACACCCTCTGGGTTCGTCATCGTAACGTTCTGCCAATCGAAAACTTCTTGCTGCTTGGGACGAATCTGGTTGCCTGCGATGTCCAAGTTCTCAGAAAGTTCTGTATTGTAGAAATTGTACATACGCTTCAATTCCATATTGGTTGCTTCTTTGAAAGGAAGCTTATTGTCAACCATCAAGGAAACATAAATTTCTGCATCCTTTGCTTCCAGAATCAAGTAATCCAGATTTAAAGAATACAAACCGCTTTCCTTTACGTCAACAACAAAATTTACCGTAGTACCGGTTTCCGTGGTATAGAACGCATCCGGAAAATCATTTCCTGCAATGGTGATCCATTTCTCCTCTATTTTATCATAATACTTGATGCCGCCAACTTCAGCATCGTACACAGGAGAATCTGTAAACTTTACATAGGAATCGGAACCCCATTCAGCCGCAGACTTTAGATCAATGGCAATAGCGTCTCCGGTATAGTCCTTATACCCTTTCTCCTGATACTTGGAAAGCACTTTGCCGTATTGCAGCAAACTGTTATCCAATCGGTTCTCCGTCGACTTAAAGGGGTTGAATGCCATCAGATCGCTATTCTCCACAGAGAATTGCTTCGCACCGGCATCCTGACCGCCAAAGAGAGATGCCACTACAAGCACAACCAAAAGTAGTGCAACACCTGCGACGGACCAGCGAATAATTTTCTTCTTCTTCTTGTTCATACGCTCAACCTTCCGTAGAATGATAAACATTTATTTGAAGAGACCCTTTATACACCTATAAAGAATCCCACACATACTTATGCAATCTTAACAAAACTATTATAGTATTTTTGTACAACAGTGTCAATAAGTCAAATTGCTAATAATTTATGACGGGAGGGCCAAAACCAAGGTTTTAAACACATTTCCCCGCTCTTCAAAATTTTTAAAACGGTCAAAGCTGGTGCTGGCAGGAGAAAGGAGTACCGTATCCCCCGGAACAGCCGCTTCATAAGCACATTGTACCGCTTCCGGATAGCTATCACAATGGATAATTTTTACAGTTTCAGCGGAATCGCAAGCACACAACGCTGCCTCGATTTTATCCGCCGTAGCACCCACCAAGATTAAAGTCTTAACCTTCTCTACAATGGCAGGACCAATCGCATCATAAGGAATGCCCTTATCTTTTCCACCGGCAATCAATACCACATTGCCCTTAAACACAGACAAAGCATTGATCGTACGGTTCGGGCTGCTGTCAATAGAGCTGTTATAATACGGTACACCGTTAATCTTACGCACCAATTCCAAACGATGGGCAACACCGCCGAAGGTACCTGCAACCTGCACCACTTCTGCTTGAGAAATTTCATCTCCGCAGGCACAAACTGCTGCCATTAAATTCTCCACATTGTGAATGCCGGGAAGCAACATGCCCTCACGATCCAGAGAAATCACTTCTGACTCCCCTTTTACATAAATCCAGTCATTCATATAATACGCCATCTGACCGTAGCCCTCCGGATAGGACATAGTAGGCAATTTCGCAGAAAACCAATCTACAGGATGACCGGCATCAATCAAATCCATACCGATCTCCAATGTTTCCGGACAACCTGCATTCAAAACAACACGGCAATCGGAACGCTGGGCATAAATCCGGCATTTTGCATCAATATATTCTTGATAATCCTTATGTACATCCAAATGGTTCGGCGTAATATTGGTAATCACAGCCACATGGGGAGAAACAGACAAAGTCATTAACTGGAAACTGGAAAGTTCCAACACAACACGGTCCGTCTCACGAATATTGCCGATTTCTGCAATCAATGGTGTACCGATATTGCCACCCAGCCAAATTTTCGT
>JAFYOJ010000022.1 GCA_017560225.1 Clostridia bacterium | reverse complement strand
GGATCGAACCTTGCGGATTTTGGGAAGAGCCGCGGCCGTGGCGGCACCTATGGGAGGGCTGCTGTGGATTCTTGCCAATGTGTTCGTAGGCGGCCGTTCCCTTCTTTCCTGGGGAAGTTGGTTTTTAGAACCCATCGGTACTTTCTTCGGCATGGATGGCGTGATTATATTGGCATTTTTACTGGCGCTTCCCGCCAATGAAATTGTACTGCCCATCGCCCTTATGCTGTACACCCAAGGCCTTGGTCTGCCACCGGAGTTTTCGGGGGAGGCGACAAGGATGGTTCTGGCGGAAAATGGTTGGACGCCTATGACGGCCCTTTGCGTGATGGTATTCTCTTTGTGCCATTTTCCCTGCTCCACAACGCTGCTAACCATTAAAAAAGAAAGCGGCAGTACCAAATGGATGGTCCTGGCCGCTTTGATTCCTACAGTGACAGGTCTTGCGTGTTGCCTGCTGATTCGCCTTGTCTTCCTATTCTTCTAACAAGATATCGCGAATGGCTTTAATTTCGTCTTTCGTTACGCCGGCTTTCAGCAAGTAACCTTCCACTTGCTTTTGGAAGCTGGCGCCTTCCTTGGCATAGGCGGAGAGCCCTTTTATGAAAGCAGACATGCTGGCATAGAGATTATCGTGTACCGCAGGGGTGTATCCGCCGGCCGTAGAGTGCATAGACATTAAGTATTCCCGCATAGCGGTTTCTTCATCTACGCCCAAAAGTCCCAACAGCAGCACAGCTACAGTACCGGTACGGTCACGGCCGATGGCACAGTGGAAGGCAACGGGATAATTCTCTTCCTTGGATAGTATCTTAAATGCCTCCGCTACAATTTTGGCATCTTCCTCCGGGAAAACGTTGGCGTACCATTTAATGGCAACCTGAATATGCTGCACCCGATCGCCTAAAGGTGCTGTGGCAACGTCTCCACTCTGACCGCGCAGATCCAAATCCGTCTTCAATCCGATTTGGTCGATGAGTTGCGTCTTTCCTTGGCTGGTAATGGAGTCGAAATTTGCAGAACGGTAAATCAAACCTTGTTTAATACGTTTGCCGCTTGCGGTGACGTAACCGCCCAGATCGCGGATGTTCCGAACGCCGTCAATCTTCAAATAGCGGGGGAGTGCTTTTGTGGTGAACATTGCCACGGGAGAGGATGCCCCGTTTCCGGTTACCTGCCAGTAATAAGTCGCTCCGGTTTCTAAATTGAAAATTTCGATTTCGTTGGCGGTAGACTGGTAGGTTTTAGGGTTCGTCATAGCGGCGTTTTTACTAATCTTAACTGTATACGTGTCCGCTGCACCGCTCCATGCCAATACTACGCCGGGCGGGGTACAGGCTTCTTCGTTAATATAACTTGCAAAGTTATTCTTAATAATTTCCCCGTAGGGCGCGCTCATGTACTGCGCAATGCGTTCAGAGGCCAGTACGATGTCCCGTGTTCCGTCTAAGGGGGATTGGGGTAAAATGGCGTTCTGTGCAATTTCCTGACTGTTCCAAATGACTACATTGTCCAGCGTAAACGCTTCTCCGGTGTACGCCTTAAATTTACTGTCTGCATAGGAAAGCTGCACGCGATAGGTGCTGCCGCTATAGCCTTTCTGCTCTTCTAATTGAATTATAATCTGCTTATTGCCGATTAGGTCGGCCAGTGCCTCTTTTGCAGATTGCCCTTTCTTTACCCACAAAGAAGAAGCTGCCTGTGCCTTTTCCAAGGCTTCCGGAAGTGCTTGGGCAATGGTTTGGTTATAAGGTGTATAGGTGAAATCTTTTTGAATATGTAAGATATAGTTGTCGCTGTTGGTAACGGCCCGCACGTACAAGGTGTACGCGGTCCCTTCCGCTAATTGCTCGCTGTAATCCAAGAAGCCGTTAATAAATAACTGCTTCACGCCTTTCTTGTTAAATTGATACTGCTGTACGGAGAACCAGTTTACATCGTCGCTCTTATAGTCGGTTCCCCGGGGCACAATGGCATATTCCATCTTCTTCAGGCCCTCTTCGCAGGCAATCTTGCGGCCGGAGAGGGACAGTATGCCGCTTGTCAGGAAATCTTTCTCCCAATTGGTGTCGGTATCTTGGGTAGCACCGTAGGGCTGTCCATCGTTAGAAAGCCATTGGTATTCCACTTGCGGAATGGTCTTCTCCGGGGATTTGTATTGAATGGTTTTGCCGGAGAGTTGGACTTTCGCAGTGTAGGTAATGAGACCTTCGTATTTGGTGGAGTTTTGCAGATACGTATCGCAGGATACGGTAATGGTAGCCTGACAATTGATTTGGGTAAAATGTTCCTGAATCTGACGTGCAATAGCTTCTACGGCCCCGGCTTCTCCTTGTACCGGCGTTGTAATGTCTACTTCGCACATGGATTTAGGGTCTATATTGAGGATGAGCTCGCGTATATGGAAAGTGGCACTGTTCTTGTTGCGCATCACTAATTGGAAGGAGCGCACGTAGCCGTCCTTGTCTGCTATATTCTCCAAATCTAATTTCACAAAGGCAGATCGCCAATTATTCTTTGCACCGCCCAGTAAGGCTGTGTCGTTTTGAATCGTGCCCAGGTCGGTATCGTCTGTGCGGTAAATTCGTACGGCGCTATCCGATGCATCTACGTTTGATTTATAGGTAATCTTCATAGACGTGATGGCGCTGGCTTTCATAGGGGTTGCAAGTTCTACACGGAAACCGCCGTGAGTGGTGTTGTGTACACAATATACGGTTTCTCCGTCTGCTTCTTGGATGCCGCACTTGTTACAGGTTACGGTGCTGTGAAAGCTGGTACTGGTCAGGGGACTTAACGTATAGCGGCTGTCTTCTTTCGTCAGGTCCAGTTTATAGCTTTGACTGTACGCTTCTCCTTGGGCTGTCAAAGTGATGGTTTCGCTGCCTTGAATGGCAGTACGCTTTGCTTCTTTGGGCGTACAGGCGAATAACAGTGCAACCGTTATAAATACAGTGAACAGAATACCAATATTACGTTTCATGTGTACAACTCTCCTTATACGAAAGCTGTCTTGTTACTACGCTCGTCAGTAACAAGACAGCTTTATCGCAATGCATTCGTCTTCTTATTTATACTCGTTCTTAATGCGCTCCAGCTCTTTCTCTACTTCTCGGTTATGGGCTTCCACTTCGGCATTGTGGCGGCTCTGTTCCCGTTGTACCCGCTCGTTGTGGGCCCGCTGCTGCGATAAGAGTTCGTTGTTGAAACGTCTGTCTTCATCACGCTTGAGTTCCGCCATATAGCGATCGGTTTCTGCCTGCATCCGCGCAATTTCCCGTTGTGTCTCACGGTCTCGCTCTCGCTCTCTTGCCATATCCACCATGTAAAGTGCTTCTTTCAATGTGTCGGCACGACCGTTCTCCAAATAGTTCAGTAACATTTCGATGGTATTGTAGTTGTTATCCTTGTCTGACAACAGCTCGGTGTCTACTTGCTTTCTCAGCGCGGCTATCTCATCAGTCAAAGCATCGATTTCTTTCTCGTAAGCGTCAATTTGTGCATCGTAATCTCGCAGTGTTTGCTTCTGCATATCCTGGAATTTCTTCTTGGCCTTGTCGTTGGCTGCGCTGCGTGCTTGATCATTGGCAACTTGATTCTGCGCATCCTGTATTCTGGCCGCTTCTAATTGCTTGCGCTCTTCCGTGGTGGGGTAGGACCGAGTCGCATCGGGGATTCTTCCGGCCGATGCATTGAAGATCAAAGACATCAAAATAATGAATGCAATGCCGGCTAATCCAATGGGCTCTGTACCAATCCAGGTTACCAGTGCGATGACACCGATTACGATGGATAACGCAATCCAAAGTCCACGCAAAGAACGAGCGAATCGCGGAACGCGCTGGGAAACCTTATTTTTGAGGGAAGCTTTCGCTGCCATGTGTGCAAAGAAAATGGCGGCTGACTGTACAACCATGGAGAAAACAGCCAGGAAAATACCGGTAATTTGTTCAGCATTTGCACCCAAATCCTTAAAGGCCTCGCTGTTAAATTGGAAACCAAGCATAGCTGCGAATTTGCTGTAGCAGTCCATCTGCCCATTTATGAAATTCAAAATGTGGGGCACCAATGAAATTGCCAGCGCCACCAATAAAACAACAGTCAGTAATGCATGAAGCGGTTTAAACTTCTTCTTTGCAATCTTCGTACACTCTTGCAGATGGCGATAATCGATATCGCTTTGTACGCTTGCTGCGTGATCTACCGGTAATTCTTCTTTGATTTTGATGTCCGGATTGTTTGTATAACGCTTTGCGGCTTCTTTCGCCCGTTGATCAATGGCTTGACCTTTTTGCAAGGCAAGTGTTGCCGCTTTCGTCATTAACGGAATAATCTTATTCCATAATGTCAATTTCTCCCGTAAGACCTTGATTACTTCTTGTTTCTCCATACGAAAAAACTCCTTCCATATTTTTACGCAAATATTACTGCCATCATTATAACAGATGTGTACAGAAAATCAAAGCGTAAATGCACCGGTGGGGTTAAATTAACGCAAAAACGGGGTTAAAAACCCCGTTTTACAATCCATTTAACCCTGTTTGTTGTTCTTACCCGAGCAAATCATCCATATTGTACATGCCCGGCTCCTTGCCTTTCATAAAGATGGCGGCACGGACAGCGCCGTCTGCAAAAACGCTTCTGGACATCGCTTTGTGGTTGATTTCAATGACTTCATTGTTGCCGGCAAAGATCACTTCGTGGTCGCCTACGATATTACCGCCGCGAACAGCACTGATACCGATCTCGTTCTGGCCTCTCTTGGCACTTCTGGAATGACGATCATAAATATAACTATATTTGTTGGAGTCTGCCTGGTTAATCGCATCCGCAAGGGCAAGGGCGGTGCCGGAAGGTGCGTCTAACTTTTGATTGTGATGACGCTCTACGATTTCAATATCAAAATCGTCGCCTAAGAAAGCGGCTGCCCGGCGAATCAAATCCTTTACCAAACAAATGCCCACAGACATATTGGCGGAACGGAATAAAGCGACCTTGGCTGCCTGCTCGCCAATATACGCTAAATCTTTCTGACTGATCCCGGTTGTAGCAATAATGGCCGGTGTTCCGGTCTTTACGGCATAGTCTACAACACCGCGTACGGCGGAGAAATGGGAGAAGTCAATAATAACGTCGCCCTTGGGTGCATCTGCCGGGATTTGATCGAAAGAAGGGTAGACCGGGAATGCATCAGTCGACTTGCCGAAGGGATCTACACCGAAAGCAATCTTGCAAATCTTGCTTTCTTGATTATGTACGGCATCTGCGTTGTATTTCTCGGCAACCAACTGGGCGATAACTTGTCCCATACGGCCTTGACATCCACTTAAAATAATATTGGTCATATTCTTTCTTCCTTTCACGCCTTGGGTGGGCGGGTAAAATAAATAAAAAGGAAAGACGGCTGCTTCTGCCGGTCTTTCCTTCTTGTTTCGTTACACTTATGCTTGGAATTCCTTCAAAGCTTTCTCTAACTTTGCACGGTTCTCCGGCTGCATATCACAAAGGGGCATACGGCAGGGACCTACGTTGTAGCCCAAAATGTTTAATGCTTCCTTTACGGGAATGGGGTTTACTTCACAGAACAAAGCCTTTACTAACTTCTGGCACTTGGATTGAAGTTCCCAAGACCCTGCTGCGTCGCCGGCCAAATACTTGGCAACGATATCATGCATTACCTTGGGGTAAACGTTGGATACAACGGAAATAACACCGCAAGCACCTGCACCCATCATCATAGAAACCTGACCGTCTTCGCCGGAATAGATGTTCAACTCATCCCCACAAACGGCCTTTACGTCGGAAACCTGATTCAGGTTACACTCTTTAATTGCATTTACATTCGGAATCTTACAAAGTTTCTCCAACGTTTCCGGGTTGATATTCATACCGGTTCTGCCGGGTACGTTATACAAAATCACGGGGATGGAAACGCTCTTGCAAATCGCTTCGAAATGTTTATATAAGCCCGCTTGCGTCGTCTTATTGTAGTACGGTGTCACGGAGAGCAACCCGTCTGCACCCAATTCTTCCGCCTTCTGGCTCAACTTGATGGCGTGAACGGTATCGTTACTGCCTGCACCTGCAATAACCGGAATACGACCGGCTGTCTTCTTCACCGCATATTCAATTACGGACAAATGCTCTTCGTCGGGCATAGTGGAAGCTTCACCGGTGGTTCCGCAAATAACCAATGCGTCTGTACCGCCCTTGATTTGAAATTCAATCAACTTGCCTAACTTATCAAAATCTACAGATTCCTGATTCGGGCCCTTGAAAGGTGTTACAATTGCAACGCCGGCGCCTTTGAAAATAGGAGTCTTTGCCATACTATCAATCTCCTTTCAGAAATTAATCCATGTAACCTTCTTTGCAAAGAAGTTCTGCCATCAATACGCCGCCACCTGCAGCACCGCGAATGGTGTTGTGGGACAAACATACGAACTTGATGTCGTACTGTGTATCGGGACGAAGACGGCCGATGGAAACGCCCATGCCGTTCTCTCTCATACGGTCCAAACCGGTCTGAGGACGGTTATCTTCTTCAAAATACTTCAGGAACTGCTTGGGTGCGCTGGGAAGTTCTAACTCCTGTGCGCGGCCCTTGTAATTGTTCCAAATATCAATGATTTCTTTCATCTCGGGGAGCTTCTTGTCAAAGCTTGCAAAAACAGCACCCATGTGACCGTCGGAAGCAGGTACGCGGATACACTGCGCTGTGAAAGAAGGACTGGTAGCAGATACAATTCTGTCGCCCTCTACCTTACCGAACAACTTCAAGGGCTCCTGCTCGGACTTCTCTTCCTCGCCGCCGATGTAAGGAATTACGTTATCTACCATTTCAGGCCATGTAGCAAAAGTCTTGCCTGCGCCGGAAATTGCCTGGTAGGTACATACCAATACTTTGGAAAGACCATATTCACGCAAGGGGTGAAGGGCAGGTACGTAGCTCTGCAAAGAACAGTTGGACTTAACTGCGATAAAGCCTCTCTTGGTGCCCAAACGCTTTCTCTGTGCCTCGATAACTTTCGCATGCTCCGGGTTAATCTCCGGTACGATCATGGGAACGTCGGGGGTAAAACGGTGTGCGCTGTTATTGGATACAACCGGGCACTCCAATTTCGCATAGGTTTCTTCCAGTGCTTTGATTTCGTCTTTCTTCATATCTACTGCGCAGAAAACAAAGTCTACGGACGCTGCGATCTTGGCAGCATCTGCTACTGCATCTGCTACAACGATCTTGCGGTAACGATCCGGAATCGGCACGGTCATAGACCACTTAGCCCCGATTGCTTCCTCGTAAGGTTTCCCGGCAGAACGGCTACTTGCTGCAAGCACAGTTACATTAAACCAGGGGTGATTCTCCAGGAGCAACAAGAAACGCTGTCCTACCATACCGGTTGCGCCAATAATACCAACATTGTACTTTTCTTTCATCTTTCTATTCATTCCTTTCCGGCAGTTCAAAAACACCGTCAAAATATCTTATGCACTGTACGCAAATTGCGTCAATTAATAATAACACGCTCATAGGAAAAGTCAAGAGAAAACCTGCATAGAATATAATGAATGAATGTGTTTCACAGGTGAATCGAATGAATATTTTACGCAGCGTATCCGGAATGGTTAGCGGTTTCTTCGGAAAGGCCGCCAAACGCATCGAGGACAGCAGCCCGGAAAGCTTGATCGCTGACGCACAGGCGAGAATTGAGAAGAGTCGCAAAGAGGCAGGAACCCAACTGGTGGAAATTCAAACTTGGGCGGAAATGGCCCGTATGGAGATGCAGGAAGCAGAAGTGCGCCTGGCTGACATTCAGGGAAAAATTCGTTTGGCAGCCCAAATGCGGGATCGAACGTTATTGACGGAACTTTTTTTGAAGGAAGAACGTATACGACAGGAGTACGAAGAGAAGAAAAACTACTATGAAGGCGCGCAAGTTCAGGCTTTACAAGTGCGCGATCATTTCCAGGCGTTTGAGCAGGAAATGCACGACCGTCTCCGTGAACTTTCCGCCATGCGTGCCCAATCTCAATTGGTACAACTGCGGGAAAATATTGCTAAGATTGATGACCGTTACAGCGCCGTCTGCGGAAATGGCACAACGCCTTCTGAACTACAGGCAGGAATTGACCGTATGCGAAGGGGACTGAACGAGCGATACGCCCGCGTGCGTGCGGTATCCACACTGCGTGGTGCCAATACGGAGGAGCAAGTAAGGAAATTGGATTATCGTTTGGCATTGGAACGAGCTTCGGGAAAAGCGGCCCGCCTGTTAGAAGGCGACGTCCCTGATTCTCACAATCGGTACGGTTCGCGGTAATTTCCTGGGATTCCCTCTTCTCTTTTGGGTAAAATTCGTGTATAATGAATGCGTAAGAGCAGGAGGAAGTTGCCTTATGAAGATTGAAAGAATTTCTGATACAACTGTTAAATTAACATTAAGCCATATAGATTTCGAGAAACGCAGCATCAACGTAAGTGATCTTCAGGTGGAGTCGCCTACATACCAGCAGCTTCTTTGGGACGCGCTGGAGCATGCGGAAATTGAACTGGGTATGCAGATTTCTGCCGGTAGAATTCGGGTGGAGGAAGCCAGTGATCCCGGTCATTACGAGATTACCATCACCAATATTCCCGGTGTTTCCACCAAGTCTGATTTGCCGGAGGAGAAGTCTTCTGAACACCGTCAGATTCAGCCCGTCAGACAGGTTGCGGCCATTCCGGCATCTGTATTGGCACAACTGGTAAAGAGTGGTGTTATTCCCACAGATGCACTGGGGCAAGGTATTGAAACAGCCGGTGCACCGGAAGTACATATCCATGCAGAACCGGTACTTTTCCCCAATGAACAGGGGTTGGGGCTGGTTTGTTTCAAGGATTATAATGAAATGTATAGTTTCTTTAAGGCGAATCCGTCCTTTGTGGGAATTCCGTCTACGTTATATACTTTAGAAGATGGTTTCTATTTGCTGGTGCGGGTATCCAAACGCGTGAATACATTGGTTTCCCGATTAGAAGTCCGTCTGGCAGATTATAACGCGACCGTTGTTCCGGCGGAGGTTTTCTTGCCTATGCTGGCGGAATACGGAAGTGTAATGTTTAAGAAAGGGGCCATTAAGAAGATTGTGGCGTCCTTAGGGGAGTAAGAAATCGGATTGTAAAATGATAGTGGGTACAAATTCGGTGTGAAGACCGGTTTGTACCCATATTTTTGCGTTTGCTGGGTATGTATCACGCGGATTTGACGAAAAATACCCAATATAAAGGAGAATTGGACTGTTTATAAGGATTTTATGGGTATAGAGCCACTGAAAATGGTGCAATATACTCTTGATAAAGTCACCGTACATCCATTGCGCGAGGTGAATACAAGCGTGGATTCTGTCAACTTACATTATACTCGTAGTTGCGTGGGCGTAGAGGTTGGAACGCAGTTCACTTCACTGATTAAACGCTTCAAACCACTCCGTTGCATAATAAACGTCTAAACTGCCACCCATTTCACGGATGGAATGCATAGAAAGTAGGGAAGAACCCATATCCACAGCCAGCGTACCGTAGCGAGAAGCCAACATAGGTCCCATGGTGCTTCCGCCTCGTAAGTCGTTGCGTTTCGAGAACACTTGGTAAGGAATGTTGTGGTCTTCGCATATTTTACGGAAGTACGCCGATGCTTTCGGGGAAGTAATATAAGATTGTCCTGCGCTCTCTTTCAAAACAGGACCTTTATTCAAATAAATAGGGTGCTCCGGCTCCGTGGCTTCCGGGAAAGCAGGATGCGTTGCGTGGGCCATATCGGCAGAAACCAAAATGGAATTTGCTAACGCCCTTGCGTAATCTTCTCGTGTAAAGTCCAGTTTCTCTGAAATTCGTTCCAATACGCTACCTAATAAATCCGATTTGCCGCCGCGGTCCGTTTGCGAACCACATTCTTCGTGGTCGAACGCGATAGCAATACTGCTGACTTCGCTCACGTCTGCTGCTTCGATAAATCCACGGAACGTACTGTAAACCATGGCATAATCGTCTAAACGAGGTGCGGAAATAAACTCTCCCGAAAGACCGGTCTGGCACGCCGGTGCAATTTCGTAGGGCATTAAGTCGTAACTTAGAATGTCTTCTTCGTCCACTACTGCCGTTTCTGCCAGCAAGGATCGAAAAGATTTATTTCCCTCGAAATCCTGGGCAAAGAAGGGCATCAATTGGGTTTGCGGATTTAACGATTGTCCTTCCGCTTTGTCTTTTCTAAAATGGATTGCCAGGCTGGGGATGGTTAAAATAGGTTTCTGTATATCAACATTGATACCGGCAATTCCGTCGTCATAACTGCTTTTTGTATAAACCCGTCCTGCAAGACCTAAGGGACGATCTAACCAAGACTGGGTAATAAGGCCACCGTAGGGTTCTACGCACAGTCTTTCATAGCTCCCGGATATAGTAGAACCTGCGGGTTTGATACGAAATCCCGGTGCATCATGGTGGGCAACGGAAATACGCCAACCATTTTCCGCCGGGGAACGGTCTCCTAAACGAAAGGCCACCAAAGCGGAATCGTTGCGGACGAAATAGTAGAGGATACCGGGTAAAATGTCTCCCCAAGGTTCCTGCTCAATTAGTCGCACTGCACCCACTTCGTTTAGCATAGCGGAAAGATAGCTTACGGAATGGTAGGGGGTGGGAGCGTGGTTGATATAATTTAATAACCCTTGTACTTCATCTTGCTTAGTATATTGTCCCATAGGGGCACCGCCTTTCTTATTGTTCCAAATAAATTTCTTCTAAATCATCTAACCGCAGCAGTGCGGGTGCATTTCCGTAGGGAACACCTACATCTACGTTGATCCATGTTTCCGTTTTCAAAATCCGCCCATTATACTGAGCATCGTAGGACATAGTGGGGGTGTGGCCAAATACCGTGGTGATGTGGTCGTAGTAGCGATCCGTCAATTCCGGCCACGCCCAAATCAAATCGTGGCGGGTATAGTCGGAAATTTTCTTCTTAGGGGTAAAATTGTCCAGTCCTCCATGCACCAGCAAAAAGTCTCGGTTATTTACGTGGACCGTTTCGTAGAGGGGTGCGTCTTTCAGATAATTCAAAATATCCGTCACGGTTTCCGGATTTGTTTTCATTAATTTACGCAAAGACCTAAACGTAGGTCCGCCGCCGTTCCAAATGTAATTGGTGAGTTGGTCAATCTCCTTTTGGGATAAGCGGTCAATATTGTCATCCGTAATTTCTGTAAAAACAAACTGACAACCCAGCAACATATCCTCATGATTGCCCAAAATGAACTGAACATTGGGCTGAGCCATCATCCAGCGTAGCAATTCGATACCGCCGTCATTTTGCCGATCGATGACGTCTCCCAGAATGTAGAGCCAATCCTGGTCGCTGAATTGTACTTGCTTCAGCAAGGCTTTAAAGTCTTTTAGTGCAAGACCGTGCAGGTCAGACGTTACGTAAATTGCCAATGATTAACACCTCGTTCCTATCTTACCACATTGGAATAAAACTTTCACTAATGGCTTCCCCTTCTTGCAGGTAAGCATACTCTAAATCTAATGCGGCGGCGTAATCCGCCACCTCTTCGTATTCTTCAGGTGCAAGAGAATTCAGCAATTCGGGGAACGCTTGCATACCCGGATTCTCCGGTAAAGGCGTATATTGATTCATAATACTATATACAATATTGTTGCCATAACGCTGAAACAATCGTCCGATGATTTTCTTGGCGGCATAGCTTCGCCCCGGCAATACTAAGTGGCGTATCACAATGCCCTTGATCAACATACCATGCTCGTCAAATACACAAGGCCCCACTTGCCTAAACATTTCCTCCACTGCCGCCCACACAACACCTGCATAATCCGGTGCCATGGAATAGGCTTTGCCCGTCTGAGCGGTCCAATATTTAATATCACATAAATAGATATCCACCGTGCCTGCAAGTCGGTGAATGGCCTCCGCGGTTTCGTATCCGCTGGTGTTATACACAATGGGGAGTTGAAGTCCATTCTCACGAGCAAGTGCCACCGCCGGCACAATCACAGGGAGGTAATGGGTGGGGGTTACTAAATTGATATTATGCGCCCCTTGATGCTGTAAATCCAGGAACGCTTGGGAAAGAGAAGAAGCATCCATTTTACGCACGTTGGGCGCCTTGGAAGCATCCAAAACCCGCCCGCTGATGGCTTGATTCTGGCAGTACACGCACCGCAGCGTACAATGGGCAAAGAACACAGTACCGGAGCCTCGGTCTGGATCTTTGCCGGAAATGCAAGGCTCTTCCCAATGATGAATCATGGTCTTGGCAACCTCCGCGTAGGAACCCACTGCACCGCAAAAACCGGCCTTCCCGGCGAGTCGATTGACGCCGCAGGCACGGGGACATAATGTGCAGTTGGAGAAAAGATTGTCCATGAAATTCACCTCGTTTCGTATTTTACCACATTTCTGTGTAAAAAGGGAATTGGCAGAATCCGGTTATATGATATAATACAAATAACACTTGGAAGGATGGGATTAAACCATGCAGATTTTTATCAAAGATAACTTGAACGTTTCGGCTCGCACGGACGCCTGCGAGATGGACCTTGTTTTTGACAAGAAGGAAACAAGTTTCCAACAGGGCACCTATCAAACCACTTATATGAATCCGAAACTTTCTGCTGTGGCGGAAAGTGTTCCTTATGCAGAGGGGCGCGTGCTTCGTCAGCACGTTACGTACACTGCGCAAGCGCCGCTTATGTTGACGCGGGCGACGGTGGCCAACGTGCAGGGCGTTTGCTTGCAGGAAGACGGCATTGCTTCCCGATTAAATGATGGCAGTATTATGATCCATTACTGCATTAGCCGTTGGCAAGGAGAGGGGCAGTGGCGCCATGCTACACCGGAATATTTAGGCATCTATCCCGCAACGGAACACGAATGGGAGAAGGCTTGGTGGCGGTTACAGTCTATTTCTTCTTGGAGTACAGGGGCGTATTATCCCATTGTGATTATTGAAGATAAACAGCAGGGTAAAGCGTGGTTTTTCACCTTGGAATGCGGTCGCAGTTGGTTTTTCGAAGTCTACGGTGTGGGCGGCAGAAGCGGCATGAAATCTCTTTCCGTAGCCTTCGGCGGCGCAGACGAGCCGCTGGGCTTTGCTAAGAAAATGAATGCAGGGGATATCTACCAATCTGCAGATGGCGCTTATGGCGTGGTGCAGGGCGGTTTTGAAGAGGCTATACAGACGCTTGTTGCGTACTGGCGGGAAAGTTCCTTGGTGCCCGGGGGAAGTCCATTGGTGTTTAATGACTATATGAACTGTAACTGGACCAATGAAACGCCGGAAACGTTGATTCCGTTGATTGATCGGGCCGCTGAAATGGGCTGCGAGGTCTTCTGCTTAGATGACGGGTGGGAACAGAAACAAGGTACCTGGTTCCCCGCAGAAGAGAAATTTGGAGAAAACGGTATCGCAAGCATTTTTGATCATATTCGCGAAAAAGGTATGCAAATCGGTGTTTGGTTTGAATTTGAAACCCTTCGGGCCGGTGCAGAGCAGTTAATTGGTGCAGACGACTGTTTCTTGTTTAGAAATGGTGCTATGATCGCCCCGGAGCGCCCTCTTGCCAATTTCCGCTCAGAGAAGTTGCTGGCGTACCTCTATGAACGGGTAGACGCAATGTACAAAATGGGCGTCCGTTTTATTAAGAACGATCATAACAATACAGAACAGATTGGTACTACGCTGTATGGGGAAAGTCCTGCAGAGGGCTTAGAGAAGAACGAACAGGCTTTCCTGGCCTTTATTGACGGTCTTCGCGCCCGTTATCCGGATTTGATTATTGAGAACTGTGCCAGCGGTGCCATGCGCTCTGACGCCGGAACTTTGCGCCATTTTCACATCCAATCCACCTCGGATCAGGAGGACTATTTGTTGTATCCCTCCGTGCTGGCGGGCAGCCTTGCCTTGATGCCGCCGGAGAAAGCAGGTATTTGGTGCTATCCGTATCCGCTGGTATTTGAGGATCGCTTGAATCTGAAACTGAGCGATGAACAGGTTGCTCAATTTGCAGATGGTGAGCAGACGGTGTTCAATGTGGTCAACGGTTTTATGGGGAATTTATATCTGTCCGGGAAGATTCATCAGGCTGACGCGTACAATACGGCGCTTCTCAAAGAGGGGCTGGATTTGTATTTGGCTTGGCGAGGTAAAATATTCGAAAGTGTTCCCATTTTCCCCTGCGGTATGATTTCTCTTTCCGCACGCACACCCTACGCGGTAGGCTTGCTCCATGAGAAAACCCAATCTATCTTGCTGGCCGTGTGGAATTTGTCTTCGGAGGCGACTTCTTTCGCGGTGGATCTGCGGCGGTACAATCTGCCGGAATGCGCCATAGTTTATCCTTGTAAACAAGCGGGTGTAACCTATACCTATACCCAAGGGTTGCTGCAAGTTTCCTTTGAAAGAGGTCAGGTCGCAAGATTGTTTCAGCTTCACTAAACTGACGATTGTCCTATAATTTCTGACGATAATGAATGGACAAACGAAGCAGTTTTGTTATGATTAGGGCACGAATTTTACCCAAAAGGTAGGGGGCAATTGAAGAATGAAATTATCTTTTAGACAGGTCCATTTGGATTTCCACACGTCGGAGTGTATTGACGGGATTGGCGAGAAGTTTGATAAGAAACAGTTTCAGGAGATGCTGAAACTGGGACACGTGAGTTCTATTACGGTGTTCTCTAAGTGTCATCATGGCTGGGCGTACCACCCCAGTGATGCCAACGAAATGCATCCCGGTCTTAAATTTGACTTGCTTCAAGCACAAATTGAAGCGGCTCATGAAATTGGCGTGAAGACACCGGTGTATTTGTCTGCCGGCGTGGATGAGAAACTTTGTACGAAACATCCGGAATGGAAGACCATTGTGAAGGACCCTTGGGGCAATTTTGTGATTTTCGATCCCTTTTCGGTGGGGTTCCATGAACTTTGTTTGAATACGCCTTATTTAGATATGCTTCTTGCCCAAATTAAAGAGGTTTGTGAGCGGTATGATGCAGATGGTATTTTCCTGGATATCGTCGGAGAAAAAGAGTGTTATTGTCCTGCGTGTATGGCAGAAATGCAACGCCGCGGTTGGGATCCCCATGACCGGGAGAATGCACGGAAATTAGCGGTGGAAGTATATGCTAATTATACAAGACGGGTGCGAGAAACCATTGATTCCGTAAAGCCGGGACTGCCGGTATTCCATAACGGCGGTCATATTATTGTGGGCCGTCGTGAACTGGCCTATGCCAATACCCATTTGGAAATGGAATCTTTGCCCACGGGTGGGTGGGGCTACGATCATTTCCCTATGTCTGTTGCGTATTGCCGGAATTTCGGCATGGAAATGTTGGGTATGACCGGTAAATTCCACACTTCTTGGGGTGAGTTCGGCGGTTACAAACATAAGAATGCCCTTCGGTACGAAGTGGCTTTGAGTATGGCAAACGGTGCTAAATGCTCTATTGGCGATCAATTGCATCCCGGCGGTGAGATGAGCCGGGCGACCTACGCCTTGATTGGAGCCGCTTATCAAGAGGCGGAGGAGAAAGAAGCTTGGTGCGATGATGTAGATGCAGTGGCAGATATCGGCGTACTTTCCGTGGAAGCTTTCACCAAAGAACGCATTCATCCGGACAACATTGCAACGGAGGGTGTCAATCGGATGCTTTTGGAAGGACACTATCTGTTTGACATCTTAGATATGGAATCGGATTTCAACCGATACAAGGTAGTGATTTTGCCGGACAAGATTCCTATGACGGAAGCGCTGCAAGCGAAGTTGGATGCTTTCGTGGCGCAAGGTGGTAAGATCTTAGCCAGTGGTGCGTCGGGCATTGCTGACGGCAAGATGGTCTACGACTTAGGTTGTACTTATGAAGGTCCCAGTGCGTACCAGCCGGCTTACGTGGTACCTTCCGTGCCTCTTGCTAATATGGATCCCGGTACGTACGTTATTTATAAAGAAGGTTACAAGGTTCAGCCCACGGGCGTGGAACTTGCCAAGCGGGAAGAATCTTATTTTAATAAAGGTCTGGGTCATTTCTGCTCCCATCAGCATACCCCTAATAGCGGTGTGACGGAAGGCAGTGCCATTACGGTGGGCAGTCAGGGCGCCTATATCAGTTGGTCCATCTTCACAGAGTATCGGGAAATGGGCAGCTTGATTCTTCGGGATTTGGTTTGTGTCACCTTGGATACTTTGCTGGGCGAGGGCAAGACGCTTACTGTCAGCTTGCCTGCTTTGGGTGTGACTACATTGATGGACCAGAAAGGGGAGCATCGTTTGGTGCATCACTTGCTGTATGCAACCCCGGTGAAACGCGGCAATGGCATCGAAGTGATTGAAGATATTGTACCGGTTTATAACATTGACGTAGTGGTGCGCCCGGATAAGGAAATTCAGAAAGTTTATTTGGCACCTCAAATGGTGGAAATTCCTTTTGCACAAAAGGACGGCGTTGTTTCTTATAAGGTAGAGAAGGTTGACAATCACCAGATGGTTGTATTAGAGTATTGAAAGTAGGGATGAGGTCGTAATAATGCCTTTGGCGCTTGTTTGCGACCCGTGTGAGGTCGTGATAAAGGTAATTTTACCGGTTTGCGACCCGTAAAAAGCGATTTGAACCCGATTTTAGGGCGGATATCGGGTCGTGACAGACGTTTTTGCATGCTTTTACGACCTGGAACGGGTCGCGAGAAGCAACAAATCCCCATTTTACGACCCGTACGGATTGGAGTAGTAGCATTTGAAAGTCTTAGTAGGTTTAAGCGGTGGTGTGGATAGCGCAGTGGCGGCTTCAATCTTGTTAGAAGCAGGATATGAGGTAGGGGGCGCCTATATGCGCATGTGCCAAGGGGCAGGTAAAATGTCCGATAGTACAGACGCCCGCAAAGTCGCTGACCTTTTGCAAATTCCTTTCTATGAGTTGGATGTGCAGGACGTATTTCGGAAAGAAGTGTTGGACTATTTTACCCAATCCTACCGAGCCGGTCTTACCCCCAACCCCTGCGTGCGCTGCAACGAGAAACTGAAATTCGGTGCATTCTTGAAAGCTGCCGAAGAATTTGGCTATGATGCCATTGCTACCGGTCACTATGCCCGAATCACCCGGGGAGAAGATGGTTTGTACCGTCTTCAAAAAGCAGACAATCGGGAGAAAGATCAGTCCTATTTCTTGTATCATTTGACTCAAGAACAACTGGGGAAGAGTATTTTTCCTTTGGCAAGTTTGGATAAGGAACAAATTCGGGAGAAAGCCCGGGCAATCGGGATTCACGTGGCGGAGAAGAAGGATAGCCAGGATATTTGCTTTGTGGAGCAAGGGAAATATATTGAGTTTATTGAAGCGTATACCGGCGAGACGCCAATCCCCGGGGAGTTTGTGGATACGGAAGGCAACTTCTTAGGTCGCCATAAAGGCATTGAACGTTACACCATCGGCCAACGCAAAGGGGTGGAAGTGGCCTTCGGCAAACCTATGTACGTGGTTTCTAAAGATGCGGAAAGTCGCCGGGTAGTGATGGGCGACCACGCGGATTTGATGACCACGACCTTGCACGCGGAACGGGTGCGGATTCATCCTGCCTATGAAGCGCTGATTCGGGAGGGAAATTATGCCTGCCTGGGTCGCCATCGTTACGGACAGAAAGAAATCCCCGTCCGAGTGTCTCTAGACGGGGACCGACTACACATTCAGTTTGAAACACCGCAGCGAGCTGTTACGCCGGGCCAAATTCTGGTGCTGTTTGACGGCGATACGGTGATCGGTGGCGGCGAAATTTGCTGAAATTTACCGAACCAAGATGATTTTCTGTCCCGGCTGAATCAGATCGGGATTTTTAATATCATTGGCGGCAATTAAAGCATCCAAGGGAACGCCATAGCGCTTCGCAATCTTCCACAAAGTGTCCCCGGGCTGCACAATGTACAAAATAATGGCGCCGTGGTCTTGCATCAAAGGCGGTAATTCCATACAATCTACAATTTCTGTCGCTACGGGAAGCAACGTGATTTGGCTGGCACATCCACGCACGGCCATAGCAATGCGCAACTCCAACTCGCAGGGAGACAAAATACTGAAACTGATATGATTTAATTCTGTACGAATACGAAGTTGCATATTCTCCCGGATTCTTCTGTCCTCGATGGTTTGGGTGTAGGGGATTTTTACCTGGAAGCTGCAAAGGGGGAGGCCGTCGTCTGCGGAGATGTACAGCACGTTACAAAGCACAAAACCCTCTAACACGATTTTACCTGTTTCACAAATACCATCCAGGGCACCGATGCTGCCGGTTACGTTGACGATTTCCTTGATTTCCGGGCAACCGGTGGGCAGGGAAACTACGTCTTTCAGTACAAATTGTCCGGAAACTTCTTCCATGGCGGTGGAGAGGGGCATTGCCTGTGTTTCTAAAGCGAATGTATAGCCGGGGACAAAGGCATCTTTCAACAGGGTACATTCTGTGTTCTTGTAGGCCTGCGCGCGAAATTGGAATGTGGCCGATACGTTCATAATCCGCATTTCACCATCTGTGTCTTCAGCGCACTCGCAGGAGAAGAGGCTTAATGTGTAATCCGGAAGCCAGGTGATATTATCGCCTAAAATGCTGACGGGTACTACTTGATGAAAGGGAAATTGTTGTTCTAAAATTTGCAAGCTTTGCTCTCGGTCGTCAGCCACGTACAGCGTGCAAACGGTGAGGTTTCCGCGGAACTGTAATTTATCTCCGGTGAGCTGGGTGGATACGTCGCAGACGCGGGGGTCTGCCCGTAAAATTTCTAAAATAGGGGCTTTCCCGCCGGGAAGCTCGGTGCGCTCGGTCATCACAAAGGTAGAGGAAATTTCTCCGCAGGCGGTAGTTAAATTGCAAGGTTCGGTCAGCATTTGCATATTGTCGGATCCGGAGATGGAGGATGTCAGCCCCACGTCCTCCGGACTGTAAATTTCCGGTTCGATGCGAACAGCGGTTCTCAACACCAGTTTGCGGCTGTTGGTTAACGTATAATCGCAATGCTCCGCCGTACAAAATGCAGCGCGGGTACAATTTTCGTTCATCTCCGGTACGTCGAAAATACAAAGATGTTCCGAAGTGGTACGGAATGCTTTTACCAGGTTATCGCCGGCGTCCGTCATATAAAGAATTTTGTAATGAATCTTAAATTTGACGGAAACCGTGCCGTTTCCCGGAGTCACTTCTTCTGTTACTGCCGCGGCGTTGGTTGCCAGTACGCGAATGACGTCCGGCAGCGCATCCGGCACGATGCAATCTGTTTCATATACATTCCTTGCCGGTTCTGTGGGTAAAATGCGGTTGATGCGCACATAATCTTTTGCTAATTCAAACATAGAAACCTCCCTAAAGTTGTTTATCGATTCCAATACGATTTCATTTATATGCAGGGGAGTTGGGTAAAATGACAGCGTGTTCTACTTGTGAAGAAGATGTTTTTATGGTATACTGTATACGAATGTTCAGAAAGGTTGTGCATCGTACTAATGATAAAGCGTAAGACTTTGACCTACGTAATCCTCACTTTGCTATTATTGGCGTCCTTTGTTTCCAGTGCGACGTCTGTCTTTTCTTCTACCGTAGAAGATCTCAAGAATCAAATTGATAACGCCGGCAACAAGCAAGACAGTATCCAAAGTCAGTTGGATAAGGTCAATAGTGCTTTGGCGGATAAACAGAAAGAGTATGATCAGTATTCCAAGGAATACGCACAGCTTGCGCAGCAATATCAAAACGAAACATCTAAATTACAGAAACAATTAGATGAAATTGAGAATCTGTTCCGGGAGATGGAACAACTCCAAAAGACTATTGAAGAGAAAGAAGCAGAATATCAGGCGGCTTTGGATTTATTTTACCAGCGTGCCTTGCTTACATACAAATATTCCAATTACAGTTTCTTGAAAATGTATATTGAATCCGGAAACGTTTTTGATTACAACGACCGTCTGCGGTTGATGCAGGACATGATGGCCAGTGACCGTGAGACCATGGAAGAACTTACACGGCTTAAACGGGATTTGGATGCCAAGAAAGAATTGGTAGAAATTACTACGCTGGACTTAGAAGCTGCGGCACAAGAGAAAGAAGCGCTGCTGAACAAGATTAAGAATAATCAGACCATTGTGGAAAGTGACCTTGCGGTCAGCAAGAATGCCATTGCTAAATTGGAAGCACAAGAAGCCGCTTTGGAAGCAGAATCCAAGCGTATAGAGGCAGAACTCAAAGAACTACAGTGGCAGTATGAGAAGATGCTGGGGCAACACGACGGGGAACTTCGTTTCTTGTGGCCGGCTCCGGAGGGAAAATGGATTTCTTCTTATTACGGCTACAGAACCCATCCTATCTCGGGTCAATGGAAGATGCATAGCGGCATTGATATTCCTGCCAACGGCGGAACGCCTATTATTGCCTCTGAATCCGGTGTTGTGACCACCGTTGCCTGGGATGAATACGGCTACGGATGGTACTGTATCGTATACCACGGCGAAGGTTATTCCACCTTATATGCACATTCCAGTAAGATTTTGGTGAAAGTAGGCGATAAAGTCACTCGTGGTCAGACCATCGCATTAGTTGGCACTACCGGCGGATCCACCGGCAACCATCTTCACTTTGAGGTGCGTTTAAACGGCGCGACAAAAAATCCCTTGGATTACGTGAGTTTGTACTAAGATGCAAGATCGGTTATTTGCGCAGCAAGATTTGGTTTATCGGGAATTTTCAGCCAAACTGATGCCTACGGTGGAAGTCAGTAAAGTGATTGGCGTACGTATTCCTGTTTTGCGTAAAATGGCAAAGGATTTATATGGAACAGACGAGGCAGCGGCTTTTCTCGGCCGTCTGCCTCATACTTATTTTGAGGAAAATAATTTACACGCATTTCTACTTGCCCGGATTCCGGATTTTGACGCCTGCGTGGCGGCGGTGGATGCTTTTCTGCCTTATGTCGACAACTGGGCTACCTGCGATTCGCTGCGTCCGGGGTGTTTTAAGCAAAATCATAAAGCTTTGCTCCCTTGGATTCAAAAATGGATGGCGTCGTCAAAACCTTACACCGTGCGGTTCGGCATCGAGATGCTGATGGTGTATTATTTAGACGACCATTTTACCCCGGACTACCTTTCGTGGGTCGCGGGTGTGCAAAGCGAGGCGTATTACGTCAATATGATGATTGCGTGGTATTTTGCCACCGCACTGTCAAAACAGTGGGCGGCGGTGGTGCCTTATTTAGAGGGAAAAAGCCTGCCGGTCTGGGTGCACAACAAAACTATTCAAAAAGCGGTGGAAAGTTACCGAATTACAGCGGAGCAGAAGGCGTATTTGCGTACGCTCAGACGATAAGCAACAGGATATGGGTAAAATGGTGCGAAAGTTGCTGATTTTACCCAGAATTTCATGCGTGTTGGTTGAAAAATGGGTAAAATAACGGAACTGGGTAACCTTTTTACCCGGAAAGACTGTTTTTGTGGGTATAAAAAAGACCTGTAACTACTATTTTACCCATCCGCACATATTTTTTTAACAAAAAATCCGAGAACTGACGTACAGTCCTCGGATCTCTTGGAGCCAATGGTGAGAATCGAACTCACGGCCTATTCATTACGAGTGAATTGCTCTACCCCTGAGCCACATTGGCAAATGCAAAAGGGATTATAGCATAAGTAAGAATATTTGTCTACTGTTTTTTATAGAAAGAAGGGCTGTGGCCTTTGTGCTTTTTGAAAGTTCTGGAAAAATAACTTAAATCGTTGAATCCGCTTTCGAAAGCCGCATCCGT
>JAFYOJ010000215.1 GCA_017560225.1 Clostridia bacterium | reverse complement strand
TTCTCCCCGATTTCCTTGGCAACGTCTAAATACATATTCTTCACGGTCTTCTCAAATTCCTCATCGCTCACCTTGAGGAACAAAGATGCAACCATAATACGATTGTCTACGTAAACGCCGGCACTGGATACACCGATGGCATCCACGCGGGGCATGTGAGAAGCGGCAGTCTTCATAGCTTCTTTAATCCCCTCATAGTGATACATGGGATCGGAATTGGTCTTGGGGAACCAAATAACTTCTTCTGAATACACCGTCTCACCGTTTACAACGGCGCTGACTTTACGGTCGCTTCCGCCGGCATCAAAACCGATACGGCAACCGTCTAAATGACGGCCAATGGGCGCTGCTGCAGACTTATCCTTAGGCGCATCTGCCAAAGCGCAAACTACCACTTCAAACTTCTCTTCGTATACGCGCTCCATAAAGTGTACGTCGAAATCACGAAGTCCGCCGTCGGTGTAAGCTTCTTTAATCTTGTTCCCCACAACTTCGCTGCCTGCGATAATGACTTTGTAACCGCCGGCAACCCAAAGCAAAGACTTTACAACTCTTTCTACAAAGCGGAAGTTCTCTTCATCGTGACCGGTATTGTCCTTGTAAATACGGGTCTTGTAGGTATAGGTATATCCCTTATTACGCTCAATGGCAATTACAATGTCTTGACCGTTATCCTTGGTATTCTCCCGCATTTCACGGCATACAAGGGCGAGGGGCTGGAATTGAGGATCTAATTTCGCATTCACTTTAAGCTTCATATTTGATTTCTCCTTTGATAATAGTTTTCTTGACTTCAAATTCGCCGTCTGTAATTACAATATCCGCATCTTTGCCGATTTCCAGCGAACCTTTCCGGTCTGCAACGCCGATGGCCGTAGCCGGGTTTAAGGAAGCGCAGTTTACGCACTCATAAAGAGGAATATTGGAATTCTTATATACGTTCCAAACACCGTGATTTAAGTGAAGTACGCTGCCTGCTACCGTTCCGTCTTCCAAGCGGCAAACGATACCTCTATAGATAATCTTGGCACCGCCTAAGGTATACTCCCCATAAGGAAGTCCGCCCGCCGGCAAACAGTCTGTAATAAAGCAAAGTTTTCTTCCCTTGATCTTCCAAAGCAGATCATAGAAACTCTTGTCCACGTGGAAAGTATCTACGATGAGTTCAACGCTCACGTCTGCATTGAGAGCAGCCGTTACAACGCCGGGGGCACGATGTGCCAGGGGCGTCATGGCGTTGAAAAGGTGGGTTACGTGCTTGACACCTGCATTCACGCTGGCCATAGCCGTATCGTAATCCGCAGAAGTATGTCCCATGGAAACAACCACGTCTGTATCTTTGCAAATCTCGCGGATTGCCGCAAAGTCATTCTCATCCGTTTCAGGAGCCAACGTAATGGTCTTAATAATATCGGCGTACTCTTTAACGAAGGCCGCATCCGGCTTCAAAATGTACTTAGGATCCTGGGCACCCTTCTTGCTTTCGCTGATAAAAGGACCTTCTGCGTGGCAGCCTAAGATTTCACTGCCTTCCCAGGTCTTGCTTTCTTCTTTCAAAGCACGGCAAACTTCCAGGGCTTTGCGAATCACTTTCGTATCCACCGTCATAGTCGTGGGCAAATAGCCGGTAACACCGTTTCCGAGAAGTCCCTTGGAAATCACACGGATACTTTCTTCTTCACCATCGCAAACGTCTTTCCCTAAATAGCCGTGAATATGCATATCAATCAAACCGGGCGAAACGTAGCCGCCGTCTGCGTCGATCACGTCGCAACCTGCCGGAATCTTGTCCGCAGGTACAATCCCTTCCACCACATCGGAGTAGAGCAATGCACAATCTTCTACAATGCGGTCCTTTAAAATAATCTTTCCATTTACAATCGCTTTCATTTTATCCTCCGAGAATAAAAATTATGGATATAATTGTATCAAAAATAAGGCTTCATTTCAATTGCAATAATTGGCCAATTCACCTTTGATTTTAGACCAAATCGCCCCATAATACGCCGCAAATCCCTGATCATCGGGATGCAGCCGCAAGTCCGCATAATACTGTGCATTTTGAGGCACAAAATCAAATCCATCCACCACTGTAACGTGCTCCAAATCTGCTGTCAGCGCACGGATGTGTTCCCCCACCTGCAGGAAAGGTCCAAAGGGCCGTTCCTCCTCCAGTTCCTGCCGCCAAATGGGCGTAATGGCAAAGATGGGCGTACGGGGATAGGTTTCGTGTAAGTTCCTGTAAAATGCTTTACAGTTGTTCTCAAATTCCGTTCTGCTGCAGGTATTCCAGTCATTGGTACCGTAAGCTACCGTAATCCAATCCGGTTCAAAATCTTCCCGGGTCGCCGCCAGCTCCGGCCAGAAGATTTCGCCACCAATAGCTTTGTTATATTCTTCTGCATCCAACACGTCCGCAAGTTTGGAAATATATTTATTGCTGGGCCGCAGGGCATCGTAGCCATGGGTGATAGAATCGCCGAAACAAAGAATTTTCTTAGCGGGTTTCGCCGGCGTTACGAAGGCACCCTCATCTAATGATAAAGTTTGCAGTACCACTTGAACCGACCAAGGAAGGTAAATACACACTTCTTTCTCCCCTTCTCCCAGTGTTACGGTCTTCTCAAACGTGCCAAGGGGGAAGTCCATTTTAGTATAGTCGTGCGGGAGCCGGAGTCCGGTAAAATTATCTACAGTATCCACCATTTTACCATTCACAAATATATCGAAGGAAAAATAGCTTCGACTGCACCCCGGAAGCACTTTTCCACGAAGCCCAAGCACGCGGCTGTCGGTCCGAAACCGCAAACGAATACCGGAAGTGGAGAAGGTTTTTACATGGAAATCCGCACTGCGCGCCTGATACAGCCGTTCTTGCCCTTTGGTGAAACGGTAAAAATGAATCCCATCTTTATGGGCCTCCACACGGGCTGCGCCTACCGTAATTGCTTGAATTTGAGCGAATTCCAGTTGCATTGCATATACCTACTTAGGCTGGCTTTCTTTTTTGGATTGAGACGCCGCAAGTCTTGATGAACATCGCCAGCAATAAAATAATGTAGGATGCCAGGGAGAAACCTGCGATATAGATAAATAAACACCACGGGTACGCAACGGCCTCCTGTACCGTGGAATATACCAGCAAGGAAGGTTCACAATAGGGACTAATATAGAACATATTGAAAGTTTCTCTTTCCAACAATCCGCTCATGTGTGCGATTTCATTCATAATCATCGCCAAGATCAGGCACGCCACAAAGACAGGGATTGCTTTCAGAATGGTCTTATGCTCAATCTTGACATAGCCCGTGCCCAACAAATAGATGCCGATTGTCACCATCAATCCGTGGCAAATCATCGTTTGGATGTTGATACCAATTGTAGAAATGAACACTTGTCCAGGATAGATCATTACACAAAGACCTGCAAACAGCGCAAAGGTGGCAAGATAAGCGCACAAGCTATCATGAATCTTCCGGTGATGGATCAAGCCTGCCAGCAAACTGATATACATCGGCGTGGAACAAAACTGAAATGGGAATGCGTACCATTGATAATCCGCAGAAATGGTGGTGCCATCATAGGTAAACGTGTAATTGATTTGTTTATAGATTTCAAACAAAATAGCCACAATGGCCGTAATAATCAGTACGCGCCGTACCACCCGTTCATCTGTTCCTTTACAACACCGACAAAGTACGATGCCTGCGATAATCGCCAGGGCGAAAAATAAGATATGAAACCACCCGTACAAACCGGGCGTCTGCATGTCAGTATCTAAAATCTCAAGTAACTTCCCCAAAAATTCCAAATGTAACACTTTCTTTCTGCGATGTTTTTCTTTAATTATACTTTAAATTTTCATATTATACAATACGCAAAAAAAGAGGCTGCCTCAAAACCACAGGAATAAGTGGTCAAGAGACAGCTTTTTTGTCTTATTTACGGATTATTTCGCCAAAATTTTCTTCGCTTCTTCAGCAGAAATTTCCTTCATCTTCTCGCCACAGCATTTAATGCCGCAGTTCTCACAAGTACAGTCGATCAACACTTGTACCATTGCACCACACTTCTCGCAAATTACGATCTTATCCATGTTTCTCACCTCCTATTGATTAAATCTTTTGAACAGGCTAATTAGCTCATCAATCGTGTCTAATTCACCATTCTCCAAGTCCTTGGATACACACATATATAGATGATTTTCTAAAATGTGTGTGGATAGGCTTTTGACGGAATTCTTCACTGCCGACAATTGAACCAACACATCATTACAATATGCATCATTCTCGATCATTTTATGAATCCCGTTAATTTGTCCACCGATCCGATTCAGTCGATTGAGAATCAGTTTCTTCTCCTCCGGACTTCTTTTTGTTTTCTTGTTGCAACAACTTTGTTCCATAGCCCACCTCCGCATATATCATATACCCCCACCGGGTATATGACAATAGGGGGGTATATGGAAAAAGAAAACTTTTTTGTATTTCAAAAAGGCAGAGGTCGCCAAACGTCATTTAGGCCATTTTCACAACCCCTTACAAGTCAAGTCCTAAATTGTGTGTAAATTCAAATCTGTCAAAACATCCCCGAAGTAGTATGTATAGTATAAAAACAATTCTTCTAATTGTATAAAAAAAGAGCAAGCCTTGCGACTTGCCCTTTTCGTTTGGAGGCACCAACCAGATTTGAACTGGTGAGTGGAGATTTTGCAGACCTCTGCCTTACCTCTTGGCTATGGTGCCGTTTAAGAAAAAGAAAACAGATATATAAGATACCTGTTTTCTTTTCTCAATATGGAGCGGGTTACGAGATTTGAACTCGCGACTTTCACCTTGGCAAGGTGACACTCTACCGCTGAGTTAAACCCGCATGGTGCCCAGAGACGGAATCGAACCATCGACACGGGGATTTTCAGTCCCCTGCTCTACCGACTGAGCTATCTGGGCGACTTCAGAGATTTTAATTCCCCAAAAGTCTCTGAAAAATGGCGACCCGGAAGGGGCTCGAACCCTCGACCTCTAGCGTGACAGGCTAGCGTTCTAACCAACTGAACTACCGGGCCAGAAAAAAAGTGGTGGGAGTTACAGGGATCGAACCTGTGACCCCCTGCTTGTAAGGCAGATGCTCTCCCAGCTGAGCTAAACTCCCAT
>JAFYOJ010000214.1 GCA_017560225.1 Clostridia bacterium | reverse complement strand
TCCATTTGCCGGAAAGCACGTGGGCAATCATATCTTTCGTAGAAGTCTTCCCCACACTGCCTGTCACCGCAACTTTATGAAGCTTAGGAAAATGATGATGTAAATAACCGGAAGCAATCCGCCCCAATGCCAACAACGTGTCTTCTACGTAAATAAAACAACCGTCGTGTTCCGGTTTAAAGGAAGAAAGTACCACCGCACCCACAGCACCATCCGCAAGTGCTTGCGCTGCAAACTGATGACCGTCAAACTTTTCTCCCCGCAGGGCTACAAATAGACAGCCGGGCATAATTTTACGAGAATCCGTCACAACGGACAAGACTTCTCGGTCTTCTCCTCCGCCCAATAGCATTCCGCCTGTATAGGCCGCAATTTCACCCAAAGTCATCGCAATCATACTTGTTGCTCCTCTTCCCGAATTTTCTTTAAAATGTCGGCCACAATCACACGCTCATCAAATTCAACCGTGCGATCCTTAAATATTTGATACGTTTCATGGCCTTTCCCCGCCAGAATAATCACGTCACCCGGTTGTGCATTTCGAATGGCATATTCAATGGCCTCTTTCCGATCCACAATACAAATATATGGACTACCGGTGGGTTTAATGCCCGCCTCTAAATCCCGAACAATACTTTCCGGATCTTCACTTCTTGGATTATCCGAAGTAATAATGGTGAAATCCGCAAATTTACCCGCAGTTTCGCCCATCAGCGCCCGCGGTCGATTGCGATCTCCCCCACAACCAAAAAGAAATACAGTACGTTTCGCAAACTCTTTCACGGTGGTTAAAATATTCTCAAAACTGTCCGGGTTATGGGCGTAGTCAATCAAAATTGTAAAATCCCTGTCCGTGGGTACAATTTCCGCTTTCCCCTTTACAAACACCTGTTTCAGGCCCTTTTGAATTTGATCCGGCGTCATCCCTTCCAGGCGAGCCACCGCATAGGCCCCCAGGGAATTATACACCGTGAAACGGCCCGGAATCGGCACTTCTATGGTGCAAACTTTCGTACCTTGTTCATAAACATCATAAACAACGCCCTCCGGCATAGTTTGAATCTGTTTTGCCGCAAAATCATACGCGCCATCAATTCCGTATGTATAAATATCCAGATCAGCATTCTTGTCGGCTTCCTTGCGCATAAACCCATACCAATCGCTATCTGCATTTAGGACAGCCCTTTTAGAAAGGGAGAATAATTTTGCCTTTGCCAAAGCATATTCTTCCATCGTCTTATGTTCATTTTCGCCGATATGATCTCTGGACAGATTGGTGAAAAGGGCCGTAGAAAACGTACAGCCACCCACACGGTCCAAATTGAGGCCTTGGGAGGAAACTTCCATCATACACGTCGTAATCTTCTCCGTCAGCATTGCGCGAAGCAAGGGTTGAATCACGTTGGCTTCCGGTGTTGTGCGATCGGTCTCCACACTGCGAAGGCCCACAAAACTGCCCATAGTCCCAATCATCCCCGTCATACGTCCGGCCTGATGAAAAATATTCCGAAGCATACAGGTAGTCGTTGTCTTTCCTTTTGTTCCCGTCACACCGATCAACTGCATAGAAGCAGAGGGATTGTCATAACGGGTGGCCGAAACACGGGCAAGGGCCCAACGAAGATGCGGTACCACAATTACAGGAATAGCCTTGTCGTCAACACAAATGCCCGCCTCCGTAAAGGTATACCCGGCATCATCTACGGAACGACAAAGGGAGGCGAGATCTCCGGTCATCACACTTCCGGCACCATTTTTAATTGCCTGAATGGCATAACGATTTCCATCTTGAATAAACCCTTGAACACATACAAACAAGTCCTGCGCTTTACAAGAACGACTGTCAATCTGAATATCCTTTACAAGACAGGATTCATCGCCATAAAGAGTGTACGTTTGTAATTCTTCTAATACAGCACGCAATTTCATTGTGTCATCCCTCCGTTTATCCCAACGTTTCTGTGTTTCGATTGATCAGTTCAATCTTGACAATACTGCCTTTCGGCACCTTTGTGCCCGGGGCAGGGCTTTGCGCAACAACGTTTCCGATATTCTCCGCCTGCATATTAAGGCCCATATAACTCAGCGTCTTATATGCATCCTCCAGCGAATAGCCGGATAAATCCGGCACCGTGGTTTCAAGACGACTGGTTTCACTTTGTGTGTATAACATAATCTTCGAACCATCCGTAATATAGGCACCATTTTTCGGGAATTGCTCCACCACTGTCAGCGTTTCCAAGTCCCCGTCATCTGCCACATCTCCAAGGCTGTAAGCAAAACCATAGGTTCTCAATTTCTGGATCGCTTCCGCAACCGTCATTCCCGATACATCCGGCACATAGTTCTTTACCATTATACTTTGTTTATCCAAATCTGTATAGCGTCTTTCAATTTCCATATATTCCAGCGTCTTCTCAATCACCGTTCCGGCCACAGGCGCCGCCTGTAAGCCACCGGAAGCACCGCCGATTGTGGGATGATCCAATACCACCAATACCACGATTTCAGGATTATCTGCAGGTGCAATCCCGGCAAAGGACACAATATAACGACCCGTACTATCCGTTTCCGTTGTTTCAGACGTACCGGTCTTGCCGGCCACACGGTACCCGGACACATAAGCATTACTACCGGTGCCTTCCGCTACTACCGATTCCAAAATCTGAAGCAAGGATGCCGAGGTGCTTTCCGAAATCACACGACGCTCCTGCACCGTTTCGTAACTCTTTACCACAGCACCGTTATCGTCTACCAATTCCTTCACAATACGAGGTTGCATCAGCGTTCCGCCATTGGCAATAGCACAGTAAGCCGTCGCAATTTGCAAGGGCGTTACCTGGAAGCGCTGGCCGAAAGAAGTAACGGCCATATCGATTTCAGTAGGGTTGGTATGGAAAATACTTTGTGCTTCTCCAGACAACAAAATACCGGTTTTGTCTTTAAAACCAAAGGCATCCACATACTCATAGAACTTCTTAAGTCCAATATCAATAGAAAGTTTTGCCATAACAGGGTTACAGGAATTCTTTACCGCTTCTGCAAAGGTTTCCGTTCCATGACCGCCATATCTCCAGCAGTGAATAGTCCAGCCTGCCAAGGAATAGTCATTATCATTGACAATAGAATCCGCCTTAATTACGTTTTCTTCAATACCGATGGCCGCGGTAATCGTTTTGAACGTAGAACCGGGTTCATAGGTGTCCGTAAGAGCTTTATTTCTCCAGACCGTCGCACTGAGCGTAGCCACGTCTTCTTGGGTATGTCCGTTCCAATTCTCAAGATCAATATTTTCAACGCCCAAAGGCGCCCCATAAGGATCATTCAGATTAAAATAAGGATAGGATGCCATGGCTAAAATATCCGCATTCTTAGCATTCATCACTAAAATCGTACCGCCATTCTTCACGCCGTTGGCTTCAATGGCTTCTTTCAATGCATTCTCGGCAATTTTTTGAATATTCGCGTCCAGGGTAAGAACCGCCTTATAGCCGTTAATAGGCTCAATTCGACGAATTTCATCATAGGGAAGTTCATTACCACCTGCATCCACCGCTGTTAAAATACGACCATCTGTACCGGTGAGCAAATTATCCAGTGCCAATTCCACACCGCACACCAAGCCTTGATCATCTTTACCTGTGAATCCCAATATATGACAGGCAAGACTGCCACCGGGATACACTCGTTTGCTGTCTTCGTCCACATAAACACCTTTAATATGTTCTTCCGAAATCCACGCACGAACAAGATCACCGGTTTCAGTTGGAATTTTCTCCGCAATCACTTTATATCGCCCATCCGATTGCACTTTACCCAGCACAGTGTCATAGTCCAGGGACAGAATTTCCGCAAGGCCAGTAGCCACTTTCTCCCGATATGCTTGTTTCGGGTCTGCCACACCTTTCATGTATTTCTCTGCATACGCAGCAGCACTGCGTTCAATGGTTTCCGGGTTAATCGAAATTAGATTTGCCGATACGCTGACGGCCAGTTCTATTCCATTGCAGTCCGTAATCGTCCCTCGTGAAGCAGAAATTGTACGCCAAGAATTTTGTTGTTTGGAAGCCATTTTTTGATAGTAGGGTCCTTTGATAAATTGTATAATTGCAAAATTTCCCAATATAACTGCCAACAAACAGACAAACAGAAGAGAAACCCAGAAAGTTTTCTTCGACTTTCCGTGTTCCGCTTCCGTACTTTGATAATCAAATGTATATTGAACAAGTTTCTTCAGGCGCATTATTTTCTGCGTGCCTCCTCTTATTTCTTACCGAAAAACGGAACGTCTGTCATGATCTCATGTAGCCGTTCCGTCCTTTGCTTTCATACAATAATATGTAAACCGCCATCACCTTATGCCTCAACAAACCCAAAGAACGCAAGAACGTGATTCCACATACTTTCATACCAGGGCACCTTCGTAGTATCTTTTGTGTACTCAGGAGAAACCAATTCGGTTTGATCAATGGCCTCTGTTTCAATTTCCACAATTTGATAGGGTTGCGGTTTCTGCATTCCCAAGCGATCTTGAGCAATCTGCGCAATATCCGCAATACTCATTTGGGTATCAATAGCAACTTGTTGTTGCTGTACCCGTGCCATGGTATTCTCAAATTCCTTTTGAAGCGCTTGATTCCGGTAGTTCAACCCCGTAATAGACGCATACCTTAATGCTACAAACAACCCCAATGCAAGCAAGAGTGAAACTTTCACTAAGATACCATTCTTAACCTTCTTCCGTTCCCGGTTGCTTCGAATCTCGGTCAGCACCACATTTCTCTGTTGGGGCTTCTCCACAGGAACAAAAGTCTCCTGCGCCGCAAAAGTTTCCTCGTATTCATATTGGTAAGCATGTGCTCGATTACTCATCTTTTGTACTCCTTGCGTCTTCTCTCAAACGCC
>JAFYOJ010000213.1 GCA_017560225.1 Clostridia bacterium | reverse complement strand
TCCGAAGCCGCCGCCGCCTGTTCCGATGCTAACGCCGCCGCCGCGCTTGCCGCCGCGTCCACCACATCTTCGCCGGTCTGTTCCACCGCCGCATTAAGAGCGGCAATGGCCTGTGTGATAGCCGATTGTTCGACGGGAGTTGGAACATCGTCCGTCGGCTGCGCCCGTTTGAGAATGGGAATGACCGCCATATATTCGGTCTCGCCGTCATCCTCGCCTGTATGCAGGAATACCCACGCATATATATATGCCCCCGTTTGAAACATAGTGTCCGGGATGGTTACGACGTTGTTTGCCCCGATCTGCGTGACGGATGTACCGCGCTCCGTATTGCTGAAATGGCACTCAAAGGCGGTGGGCAGTTCCAAATCAGGGAAGGTCAGGAGCTGCCCGTAGTCGTACTGGTAGGCGGGGGAAGTCCTGCAAACGGTAGCCCCGCCAAAAGATGCCGCGATAATGTTTGTCATATTGCCTCCTAAATCAGCCTTAAAAGGCTCTGTAGCTGGGCCTCCGTTAAGGATGTATTTCCGATCTTGAAACCGCCTTTTGCCGTCAATACGCCGTTAAATTCGGCGGGCCAATCCACCTGTAAACCGGCCTTTTCAACGGGGCCGCCGAATCGCGCCCGGTCGTTCTTTAGGCCGAAGCCGATACCGACAACCGGCGGCACTACCACGACATATGTAGCCGTATTGCCGAGGGAGTCCGTCAGTTCGACCTGCACGTCATACGATGAGGCGATTTCCGCAAGCCCGACCGCGATAACGTAGCTCGTCCCGGATGCGAGGCCGGTCCGCGCCGTCGTGTATACCGCGTCAGTGTGCTTTTTGTACGACATGGAGGAAGTCAGCGCATTAGAGCCGACCGCCGACCATGTGAAGGTTGCGGATGCCTTGATGCTGGTGCCGGTCGTTTGGTTTATAGTCCCGTCCGAATTACAGCGCACCCCGGAAACGCTGGAGACATTCGGGGCCGCGTATGCCGTGACGGATATACTGACCGTTGCTGTTGCCGATCTTCCCCGCGAATCGGTGATCTTGACGGTATAGGTCAGTGTTCCCGATGCCGTGATAACGTCAGACGTTGCGCTTGCGGATGCCGCCGAGCTTTGCACCGAATAACTCAATGCCTGCCCGGTTATGGCATATCCCGCAATAGTCGCGCCAGCACCAGCGGCGCACCCGGACGCGGATATGGTTACTTTTGAATAGTCCTGTAGGTATATCCCCCAAGCGCGGACGGTGGCGTTTTCGTTTACAATGGTCGCTGAGATAGAACCGATGGAGGGGACGATGGAAGCCGGGACCGTTGCCGTAAAGGTGGTTGAGGATGTTCCAATCAGCGTCCCGTCAACATACGTATAAAGGTACACCGTAGCCGTCCCGCTGGTGGCGTTTGGAATCTGAGCATACCACGACGAGGGGAGGGTATAGGAATATGATGAGCCACTTGCCGCAAGTTCCCCGGAGTCAACGGACCCGAAAATAAAGCGAACTTTGTTCGTGAAGTTACCGTAATTCGTCCAGTTGACGGTGGTAGCACTCCCGATGTTTGCATTAGAGGCGGAATTTATGACAGATTTTAACGCCGTCCATTGGGCGTACAGCGTTATATCTGCACTAATTGAAATAGCCGCGCCGCTTGCGTAGGCTGTCCCTGACCCGTTTGATTGCGTATTCCACCCGGCGAAAGAGTAGCCAGTCCGCGTAGGGGTTGCCGTCGTGACGTTGCCGCTCGCCGTTCCTGTCGCCCAAAGAACGGTGGGGGAGGGAGCGTTCGTGCCGCCGTTTGCATTGTAGGTGATCGTCTTTGAGGTCTCGTCCGTTACAACCGTCAGCGTTGCGGACGTTACCGTTACGTAGGAATACGTGCGATAATATCCAATGAGGACATAGGCGTTTGTATCTGGCAGGCCCTGGGCGGAAACGCTAATATCAATTTCCGGGATTTTCCCGTTTTTCGGACATTCGATATTATAGGCGTAGTTCTCCTGAGACCAATCTGTCGTGGAGCTGTTTGCCTTGACGTTATAGAATATCGGGACCTTGTAGGCGAAAGTATCACTGCTGCTTACGTTGAGTTTTATGCTCTGTATGGTCAGCTCCTGATTCGCCGCCTTTTGCCGCAGGGTAGTAAACTCCGAAGAATTAAAAAAGATGGAGACGGCCCCGGCGTAATCTGTCGAGCCATCCTTATACCACCCTACCCGTTTTGTGTTTGATGCGGTAAATCCTTCACCGAAATAATTGATACCGGCTCTCCTGCCGCCGTATATGGCAGTTGCCGCGATCGTGTATGTTCTACTCACGAAAGCCTCCCGCTCCAAAGGACGCATCTGTTATCCCCGGACCCTACGATCCTCGCGTCAAGGTATGCGCCGCTGGTGCCGAGGGTCAGGTTTTGAATGGTGGTATTGTTGACGTATAGCTGATTCGAGGCAAACCACGCTATAGCATTTGCGGACGTGACCAGCTTTTCGTCACCGGTGAAGAAGTACAACACGTCGTTTTCAAGTTTCAGCTTGATATCGGACGTTGATTCGCCTATCACGATACCACCCTCCTGCGTGACGGTCCCGTGCTGGTCCGTGATGGTGGCGAGGAGACGGATAAAGGAATAGATGGAGGCAAATTCCTGTTGCGTGTTCCCGCTCAGCGTGTTTATGCTGGTGGTTGTGCTTTCAAAGTTCGCCGTGATCTCGCCCGCCATGACGGAAAGATTTGTAATAACGGATGACCTGAATGTTTCATAATCGGAAGTTTTCACATATTCTTCAAGGGCGGTGGCTATGATCGCGTTGGCCCGCTGGACTATCGCCGTCCCTTCCGTTATTTCCTCCGTCGCTATCTCTCTGGCCTCGCCGGTTGTGGTGTAATCCGCCTCAATGTTGCGGATGCGGCGGGTCAAGTTTTGCGTCTGTGCGGCGTAGGTGTCGGCAAGGTTGGAACGGATCGAGCCGAGGGTGATACTCTTATATCGTTTCAAAAGAACGTCATAGACCGTCTTTACGCATTTTGCGGTTGCCTGTACGCCAAGGGCAGTATATATACAAGAAACCGTGTCGCATAGCCTTACGCTTTCTATGGTCGCGTCCATGGCGTAGTCGATAGTGATAGAGGCCGTTGGAACGCCAATAGAATTAGATTCTATGTAGCTTTCCGCCGCCGCTTGCAGCTGGGCCTGTGTCGGTTTTTCGTCAAACGATTCGGACAGATCGAGGCTCAATATCCTTTCAAATCCGAATTGCCCCGGCACCCATACGATGGTCGATGAAAGGTATGCGCTTTCGTCCTCCCCCTTCCAATAGGGCGCAACGCCGGTATATAACCCGGAGTAGTCCTCGTCCTGTTCGAGCTGGACGAGGTTTTTACCGTAGCGCAATACCACCCCATTATCATCCCCCCGGCTTGTAAGCAGGGCTACATTGAATTTGTCAAACTTGAATTCGCCCCGGTACGTCTGCAATACGGACCCTTCCATGCCGCCGAGGATGTTCCTGCATGAATACGGGGCATCTGTTTCGATCTCCCCATACATAGCGTCCGGCTTATCGGTGGAGAACGTGAAGATATTGGATATAGCCGCATTCGTTCGTAATGCGGTTAAGGTTGCGTCGATGCTGTAGGTGTGAAACGGTCTGATTGGGATTCCGTTAAGGTCGTATGAGATATGCCATGCGCTGATTGTGACTAACCCGTTGAGGGGCCGGGTGATCCTGTATACCCTGAAAGGCTGGAAGCCGTCGAACGGGTTAGGCTTTGCGTAGATGATACTCCGAAACTGAATATCAGCATAATGCCGACCCGTGACGGGGTATTTCATTTCCAGTTCAAAGGTGGAGTTTCTTTCCTCAGTGACAACACAAGAAACGGCATCGGATAAAGAGCCGATGCCGTTTGTGTCAAATGCCGTTTCGTCCTGCGGATAAAGAAAAATCATAATGTCCACCACCTGGGCACGATAGAAATAGACGTGATGCCTTCATCCGCTTCTATTTCGTTCGCCCCGCCGCTTAATACCGGGAAATCAAGGCAGTAGATTTTGGAATTATCCGCCGCCTCCTGTGTTTCACAGTTTATGAGGAAGTTTGAAACGCTTTCAAGCATCTCTATTTCATACCCGTTGATCGTCAGCGTTCCCACGCCAGAAACGGTGATAAGGGGCCGCGCTTCAAATGGCGTTGGGTTTGTGATCGTGTCGCCATCCGCGACCGTGACCGCGCTGGTGCCGGTCAGCAGATATTTTTGCGGTTTGCAGGAAAATGAAATCGTGCAACGTCCGAATTTGTTTAGGGCGTTTTCGATGTCAAATCCCTGCGACAAATACGCCTCCCTGTATACGGTTGGATCGTAATCGTCCGTCAATTCCGCATAGTCCACGGGGGCGCACAGCCATTCTGCGGCCCCCCGTGCAATAGCCGGTAGCCCTGCGGCTTCGGCGGACAAATATACCTCATATTCCTGCTCCACGTTAGGAAAGCTCCGATCTACCAGAAGAACGTCGCCATTTTTCCCGGCTACGGATTGAGGCTTGAACCGGCGGGCCGGTGTGTGCCTGTTCGGTATGTGTTCGACAATGACCCGCTTTGAATCGGAGGAAATTCCGTTAAAGGTAATCACGCAAACACCGCCTCTCTGGAATCGACCACCCGCTGCATTTTGTACATGACAATATTAGCAAGCTCCTCCACGTCCTGACCCTCTGCGCCTTGTATGTTGAACGTCACGCCGCCGAGGTTCGTGGTCCTGCCGCCGCCCCAGCCGAAGGAAATGGGGATAGATTCGCCCATGTTCTTTGCCACATAGCGCATCTCGTTTTCAAAACCTTCCCCGATACCGAGGGCCAGGTATTTACCAACCTCGTCCCGCATGACGGTGGAGGGGGAGTGTATGCCGAATAGCTTTTTAAGGAAGCTCGTCACATTGCCGACCCATTCTTTAATCTTATTCTTGATCCAAGTTGTCCCGTTTGAGATTCCGTTCCAGATTCCAGAAACAAGGTCGCGCCCGATGCTTACCACGTAAGAAGGTAGACTTGCCAGCTCGTCAAGTATTGTCGTAACAATTTCCCACGCCGCCGATGCCAGATTGCCGAGGCTGTTAAAAATACCCTCGATGAGGGAAGCGAGGATTTTAACGCCCGTCTCAATGATGAGAGGCAAATTGGAAACCAGCGTGGAAACAAACGTGGTTATAATCGTCGGTAGCATCTTGACCAGCTCCGGGAGGGCGTTTGTAATGCCTTGAATCAGGCTGGTCAGGGTGTTGATGCCCATTTGAATAACCTGTGGGAGGTTCTTTGTCAGCGTGGTCGTTATATTCTGGATGATCTTCGGGACGAATTGCACCAGCTTCGGGATTGCGTTCGTCAGGCCGGTAATCAGCTTTTCAAGAATCTGTAGGCCGGTGTTTACCACGTTTTCCAACATCCCCGGCTCCGTGATCTTATCGACGAACGAAAAGACCACCTCGACAGCTGTATCAATCAGGTCCGGGAGACAATCGACAATGCCGCTTATCAATGCGCCGAGGATTTCGGCCCCGGATTTAAGGACCATTCCAGCCAACCCGACCACGCCTTTCACGAATACCGAAATAAGCGGCTTTGCGGTGGCAAGGAGAGAGGGGAAAGCGGACTCGATTCCGTTTACCAGCATCATAATGATTTCCGCGCCCACATTCAGGATCATAGGCAATAAAGAATTGATTGCGGGCAGGATGGCCTCAAACACCTGCGGGAGGGCCGCAACCACGTTTTGAATAACGGGGACAATATTATCGACCACTGAGCCGAAAGCGTCCACGATATTCTGTGTCAGCGCGATTATATCCGCTTCGGAATTGCCGAGACCGGCGACCCATGTTTGGACCGCCGCTGTCAGCATACCGATAGACCCGGTAATGGTTTCGCTGGCCTCTCTCTCGAAGTTCCCCGCGTATTGCGTGGTATTCTCGAAAAAGTATTTCATGGCGAGTTCAGCTTTTTCGGCGTTCGTCATCTTCGAGAAAGCCTTATCCATGCCCTGGGAAACACGGTACGCTTCGAGGGTGGTCGCGTTCATGGCAACACCCAAGTTGTCCATCATGGTATAGTTGCCCTTCGCCGCGCCGGTGACGGCCTCTAATGCGGCTTGCGTGTCTATGCCCATGACGGAGGCCATATCCGCCGCCCGTTGCATGGCCTGAGTTGTCAGGTCCATGGATCGCTGGGCACTTAACCCGGAGCCTTGAAATAGTGCGCCCATTTTGTTGGCCGTCGCTAAATACTCGCTCTGCGTCGTGCCCATGGTCTTATAAGCGCTTTCGGCGGTTTTCTGGATGGTCGCGGCGTACTGCCCAAAAACAGCCTCCGAGCCGCCTATATTTTGTTCCAGCTCTCCGAAAGCGTTGACGGTGGTTGATACAAAGGAAACGGCGGCTTTGCCAACGGCGGCGACGGCGGAGGCCATGGCCTTTATACCACCTATGATCGCTTCGCTGGTCAGGTTCGCTTTAAGGACTTCCCCGAAAGTGGAGGTTTTCTTTTTGGTTTCTTCCTCCTCTATCCCAAGGTACTTCAGCTCGTTTTCCATTCCCGCCAGTTCGCCCTGGGCTTTGTTGAGCTGCTGTTGCCATTTCAGAGTTTCGGTGGAATTAGCCCCGGTCGCCTCCGTTGATTTGGCGACAGCATCCTTTAGGCTTTCAATTAGCTTTTTCTGGTTCTCGATTTGGGAATTAAGGTTTTTTGATTCTCTTTCAAATAAAGTGGAGCTATCTCCGGCTTCCTTGAATCCTTTTCCTATTGCCTCCATTTGCGTCTGGAGGGTCTTTCCTTGCTGTATGATATTTTGGATAGCCGCCCTATATTGGGCCTCGCCGTCTATGCCGATTTTCGGCCCGATAGATACAGGCATATTTTTTACCTCAACGCCAGCGCATCGTCAAACGATAGCTTTTTTGGCTTTTCTTTCGCGGTTCCGTTATGAATAGCCAGACAGGAGAGGAGGTCTCTAAATTCCCCGTACCGGGAATAGAGGACCTCCCGCCGTGTCATATGGAACAGGTGCCGACCGTAGAATAAAAACCACGGGAGCGAAAGCGTTACGCCTTCGCTCCCTCGTTTTTTGGGGTCGCTTCGATTTCTCCATGGGAGTCTCCCGCCATGGTGTGCATGATATGGGCCACCACCGCATTAAGCTCCGCAGGGGTAAGGAGCAGAATCTCATCCCGCGTAATGCGTTCGGCTTCGCGGCCCATCAGCTTTTCAATGCCCACAAATCCGTCATTCAAAAGCAGAATGAGGTCCGTGGAGATTTCTACGTTTTTCACGAAATCCGCGCCGAGGACTTCCCCGATCCGCGTAATATCGTTATTTGGACACATCTTTGCAACCTCAGCGGATGCGCCCACGGTGAACGCAAACCCGATTTCCCTTCCATGAATCAGCATATTTGCCCTCCTTTTGTCGGTTCTTAGGTGATGCTAAACGCCGTCTTGATCTTCGCTTCGGCGGCTGCTTCGGTGGTCTGTTCGCCTCCTACCTGCTTCCATGTATGGTTCGAGGAATCATCCCGGAGGACATTGAACACCAGCTCCTGCGTCTGCCAGTCGATTTCCTCCTCCTGCGTGTTGGCGCTGAGATTGGGCATCTGACAGCGGCACTTATTGAGGATAACCGGGACATAGCTTGTCTCGCCGCCGGACATATACCGGCAAACAAAACCGAGGCCAACGTAGGGGATGGAGGCAGAATCGCCGTATGCGGTGAATCCGTCCTCGCCAGCCGCTGGGAGGCCGAGGAGAAGTCTCTCCGCCGCCGCTTTCAGGCCGTCAACGGTCAACGTAGCGGTGCCGCCGCTGAAAACCCCGGAAATAGACTCCGCCGCGACATTGTTTGCATAGAAAATGTTATCGTCGCCCGCTGCCTCGACTTCGAGATCGACGGAAACGCCACGGGCCAAAACCTGTCCCGAGGAATAGGACACAACCCCCGCCGTAGACGCGGTATACAACGCGATATATGGAAGGGAGAAACCAGTCAATACGCGACCGTCAGCCATATTTTTTACCTCACTTGTTCATGAATTCGTTGATGTCAAAATCGAATCTCTTTGACATCGCCTGTATGGATTCTTCTTTTGATGCTTTTACGGCCCGGTTCACAAACTGATTCTTAGGCCGTTTGCTGGTGCCTGAGTTGATGGCGTTGGCTATCATGGCGTTAGCCTGTCCTTTTGGGTACTTCTTTGTTTTTACGGAATTGTACCCGTCAAAGCCAAGTTTCGTATAAACAACTCCGCCGTTGTCGTGCATCTTTGTGAAGCCGAGACCGTCCAAAAGGCCCTGCTTTTGTTCCTGTGATACGCCAATGATAGGAGCGTTTCCGGGGACGTATTTACCGTCATTGACGGGAAGCGCCTCTATTTGGCTGCGCATGGCCTTTCCAACCACCGCCGCCCCGTCGTATACGGCCCGTTTTATGAATCCGGTTGACTTCGCGCCCAGCGTGTCCAGCTTTTTGAGATACTCCGTCAGTCCCACAAATTCAAAGGTAGCTTTAACCATATAAAGCAAACCTCCATTCGTAGTGTATATACCCGGTTTCGTTCTCAAACTGCACGGATTCCAGCTTATATATGCAGATGCCGTCCAACGCCGCCTCTATAGCGTCCCTGGGTGCGCCTGAATCGTCGCGTGTGAAATAGTCGATATACCCGACCGTCCCCCTCTCAACGTGCTTTCCGTCGGCTTCAAGGTCAGCTCCTTCGCTTTCCATGTAGGTCCCATAGTCGCCCGGAGGGGCTTTCCTCCATGCGGCATGAGCAAAATCATAGCCCGTCGTTTGAAGTGCTGTCTTGATTCGGTTCATGCCATTCCTCCACGGTTAGTTCTATGCCGTCGTTTGATACATATGTCCGAATGACCTTGTATCGTTTGTTGTGATAGATTACGTCTTTTTCGTTTGCGTAATCCTCCTCGATGGCGAGGACGAAAACATACTGCGGGTTTAGGCCGATAGCCATAGCCGAGTAGACTTCGCTTCTGGATGCGGACCGCACCTCGCAATACACCGTTTTTCCGGTTTCCTGCGGATTGTCGAAAACGCCATGGGCTTCCGGGTTCTCCTGAATCAGGGTGATAACATCATATTTCTGCATCAGCTCAACCCGTACCCGCTTGCACTTGCAAGCTGGGCCTTTTGTTCGTCGTATGACCGTTTGAGACGGTCATAATCGGACGGTGATCCGAAATTCATACGGACATACGTTTTTATCGCTTGCGTGATAAGTGCGTCCGACTCGTCCGGGTCATTCAGCACGATGCCCAAATCAGCTATTGCCGCCATGATAAGGGCTTGCAGCTCATCGTCGTAGGCGTTCGTCACGATACGCAACGCCAATTTTACAGCTTCAAGCATTTCTCGACTCCCTGTACATTTCTTCGGTTATGATCCTGAATCCGACGTGTCCCATCTTTATGGACGAATCGCACCAGATCTTTTTGCCAAGGTCCCGGACCCGCAAACAAAAGGAAATATCCTCCCCGAATCCGAGCATGGGGGCAAACGGTAGCCCGTACTTTTCTTCGACTTCCTTTAGCAATGATACGTTCATCATTACACCGCCGAAGCCGACCGCCGCGACTTCAAATATCCCTTCTGGATAGTCGTACATCGTCGCGGCGACAGGCTTTACCTCTCTTGCGCCTTCTACGTGTTCATACCCGGCCTCCGAAAAAATGACCGGCTTGATCGGCGGCTTTCTTGTGAAGTAAATCCCGCTGACCATATCCCGCCCATCGTCCAACGCATTAGAAAGGCGATTGAACAGGTCAGGGCTAAATACCATATCGGAATCCAGCCATAATACCCGGTCGAATTTTTCAGCTATCGCTTGTCTTGCGAGGCTATTTCTTGCGTCGTAGATAAGGGAGGAGACAGAATAGACTTGTTTAACCTCTCCCGTTTTTTGCAACCCGGACAGCGACATAGCAAACTGCGTAGGAACGCTGTCCATACATGGAATAGCTATCAAAGTCCTCATTTTGTCCCCTCCTTTTTCTATCTACTTATCAGGTGTGCATGGTGACGCGGCAGAAGCACTTGTCACCAACAAGGCCGAGGCCCACGTACTCACGGCCCACGATCTTCACCAGATCAGCCTCCGCTTCGGACAGATCATCGTATTTCAGGGTGATCTCGTCACCGTTGGGGAAGTTGGCCTGTGCGCCGCGCCCGAAGTCGCCCACGATGAGCCAGGTGCCGGTGGTGGCGGTGCTGGAGTAGGCGGGGACGGTGTTGTCGAAGTGGACGGGGAGCCCCTCGAACGGATCAACCGCATAGCTTGCGGCATACTGAGCGGCCTTGAACTGGCTCCACGTCGCTTTGTTCATAACGATAACAGGGTTAGCCGCATCGTCAGACAGCTTGCCCATACATTCGGACACAATGGCGAGGGTGGGTGAGCCGTCGTCCACTTCCGCGACGGATACGGCGGTGGAAGAAGCGGAGGTGGAGGCGGCGGTGATCTTCGCCAGCAGGGTCTCCTGCGCTTTCTTCGCGATGCGATAGGTGATCTCGTCATAGATATAGAACAAGAACTCCTCGCCGCCCATGTCCATAGCCTCGTCGCTGATCTTGATCCACTTTTTGATGCTTTCGGGTTTCAACTCGACAACGCCGAAAGTCAGGGTCTCCTGAGAGGGTGCAGCTGCGCCCTCGGCGTGGATAACCGCGCCGTCAGCGGACAGCTCAAAGCCGACTTTCAGATTTCCACGGACAAAGGTCTTGTTGACCAGCTCCATGAGGCCAAGCCGACTCCACGCGGTGCGGATGCGCTCCTCGATAACCGTAGGCACGGGAACGTAGCCGGTCGCGGTGGTCGCGTTGGTGGAGAGAAGGGTGCGGACCTCATCGTCGCGCCCGGTCTTGATGTAGTTAGCAAAGGAATTGATATACTCTTTGCTGGAACGGATTTCCTCGATAGTCATAGCGTGTTTCTCCTCGATTTTTTCAATTTCTTTGCCGCCGCCATTGATAACGGTAGCAATATCCTTTTTGCGCTGCTCGATCAACTCGGCCTTGCGCTGTTCAAGGGTTGCGGTTTCCGCTTCGAGGGCGGTCATGCGTTCCTCGTCCGCCGTTTCCAGCTCCGTGACGATTTCCGCCATGCGCTCCTCAATCTGTTTCAGTTCATCCATTGTTGATCCTTTCCCGAAGTGCGGCCCGTCTTGCCTCCAATGCCTCAACCCGTTCCCGTTCCAGTCGCTCCGCCTTTAGCCTCTCGATCGCTCCGTCTGTCAGGTTACGAACGGAAAGGGATGTGGAATCATTGGCAGGTATGCTTACCGCCGACACATCGTACAGTTTGCCGATATCGGTAATCGTGCGGGTGGACTTTTGAACGCCGTCTATCATTTCGTCCTCCCATTTGTCGCCGCGCACGGTGAAGCCAAAGGACATTTTATCGGTATATCCTCCCTTGATTTCTTCGTACAGCTGACGGCCCAGCTCCGTCCCGCTTAAATCGGCATCTATCAATAACCCATGCTCGTCACTCCGCAAAGCAAGGGTATTGTTTCTTGTTCTCGCAAAGACGCGGCCCTCATGGTCGTACTGCATAATCACATCTTCCATGTCGGTCTTATCAAATGCGTATTTGTCGATAACCTCCCATATTTCGTATGAGTTGCTACCGTACAGCTTATAGGGAACGCCAAATGTCGTAGCGTAGCCGGTTACTCGCTTTTCATCTTCCTGCGGCGCAAGATTCCCGGCTATGTTCCTGTATTCTCTGTCATTCTTTTGAGGCATCGTCTTTCTCCCCCGCGTCATAGTATTCGCCCCGGATGGGCCGTGTTTCGCCACCGTCAACCGGCGCATAGTTGAATAGCTCTCTTGCTTCATTGATGGTCATAACGCCCCGGTCAAGGAGCTGTTGGGCCATCTCCACCTTTGATTTTGTACTCATATACTGGAGCCGGTTCGCCGTAGCGATTAGCTTTGATCCCTGCGCCCGTTCCCGTTCGGAGAACATTGCCATAGTCATGGCATCCGAAAACTGGATGGCGAAAGGTTCAATTGCGCCATTAAAGAAAGCGTCAAGCTGTTCGGCGGTGGCCTCATTCTGGAGGACTTTCCTGTTTACTCCGAAATAATCATAGACGTTGTTTTCAATGGCTTCCCGCTGGGCCGCGTCCACCGTATACGCCGTCTGGTTGATTTGCTTAATATCGGAGTAGGTGTTCTTAAACAGGAGCAACCCGCCGCCTCCTGACATATTCGCGGAAACAAACTCGTCCCTTTCGCGTTTCAGATCTGCGACCTTTGAGAAGTTGTCAAGCCGCGCCATGAAACGGAATGTGGAGGAGTTCTTTACCGCCTCCTCGATCCCCTGATTTTCAATGTGTATCAGGTTCATCGTCTCTTTTAGTGCATCGTTCGATGAACCAAAAAAGTCATTTTTATACTGGTGCTTTGTAAGCAGGGCGACTTTCCGAAGCTCGACCGCGCCGACCTTCCCGCTGGAAAATTGATACTTTACCCACGGTTCGCCCTTATATTCGACCAACGAGCAATACTGAGGCAGTACCGGGATATACCCGGTTATTGTCATGCTCTCATCGAATACCGGCGTTATGAAACAGTTGTTTGCCACATCGAGGATCGTACTCGTCCTGTATAGGAAAGCCGAGTAGTTTTGCCATTGATTCGGGGCAAGCCGCATCTTAGCTTGCAATTTAGGATTTGCCGACCCGACAAATTCTATTTTCAGCTTTGATATATGCCGCGCCCTGGCATCTATCGCCGCCCTAACAAGCTCCGATTCGTAAATACACCCGTTCCACGTTGTAAACTGCGGCTGGTATGCGGTCAGGGTCTGAAAAAAGCCTTTTGCCTCATTTAGTGCTTTCTGGGATTCCTTCGCCTTACCGGGCCTGAAAATCTGGTCAAAAAGTCCCATCTTTATTCCTCATTTTTAAGTTGTCCTCCGATTTCCGAATAGAACGCCTGACGGACGCAAACCGCATCCAGCAGAGCCGCCATGCCGTCTATTCGGGCCGTTGGTGTGATCTTCACCAGCCGCATTTTCTGTGCCTCCTCGTCCGTTTTAAGTGCGGAGTTAAGCAAATGCGCTTGCAGTAAAGCGTTGTCCCCGAAATGGATAGTCCCATCTTTTATCAGCCCGTCCAGCTCACGAATGACGGGGGTTAGGTTCGTACCTTGTCGAACGTCCGACATATGGAATCCGTAGCGTTTCATTTCTTCGACGAAATACTGGGCCGAGTATCTGTCGTAGCCGATTTGCAACGGTAGGATTTCGTATTTTTCGACCAACTCCCTAAACCATGCCGTCACGTCCCTATAGTCCACATAATTTTCCCCGGACAGGGAAAGCCACCCATTTTTTATCATGGCCCGGTATGGTACATTGTCCTCCTCCGTGCCTTTGTCCAGCCTCGCCTCCGGCATCCAGAAATGCGAGAATACGTAGAGCTGCGCCGACCTCTCGACGATCACGCAAGCCGCCGTAAGGTCCGTAGTCTGCGAAAGGTCAACGCCGCCCACGCAATAGGAGGATTTGAGGTGATCCAGCACGATAGGCGCACCCATGCACCTTTCGACCGCTTGAAATTCCAGCCACGCCAACGCCGACGATTGTTTTAAGTTGCAGTATTTACAAATAAACTCCCGCCGCTTTGAGAGTGACCCTTCTGCAATGGCGATTTCCTCCAGCATATAATCAACGCTTACGGAAACACCCAAATTAGGATTTGCTTTCCGCAGTTCGTTGATGTCGTTCCATTTGTCCACATCATCTATGGTATATAGAATCGGCGCAAACCGTTTTTCCTTTGACGAACCTTGAAGGACCGCCGTCGCCCGTTTCATGAGCTCGTCATAGGTTGAATCGTTTTGATATCCCGCCGTCGATATGGACAGGAGCAGGGGCTGCTTCCTTGCGCCGAATGAGGATTTTAGTACCTCGTACATTTTTAGCCCGGAATCGCCCTGCCAGCTTGCCACTTCGTCCGCGACGCATAGCGATATGTTCAGCCCGTCGCTTTTCTTTGCATTGAACGCAAGCGGCTCTGCGGTCGTGTTGGATGCCGGGAAATAAATATCCGACCGCCGCTTTTTTACCAGCTTCGACAGCTCCGCCTCTTTATCGAGCATCTGGTAAAATGCGTCAAAGCATAGAGCGGCCTGTTTTAGCTTCGGTGCCGCAAAGTAAAGCCGTCCTCCGTATTCGCCATCCAGCACGGCGCAATAGCAGGATATAGCCGCCGCGAGGAGTGTTTTCCCGTTCTTGCGCCCCATGACGATAAACGCCTCCCGGAATTGCCTCGCGCCGGTTTCGTCTACCACGCCAAACAGGACTGATATAAGCGCACGTTGCCATAGTTCAAGCCGAATCAGATTCGGTGCCAGGTGTCCCTCATGGTGTCGGCAAAAGCCCTCGATGAATTTGACGGCGGCTTTCGCCTTTTTCTGTGCAAAGAAAAACAGCCCGTTTTCGAGGCCGTTTATAATGTACTTATACCAGAGCCGTACCCATTTGCCTACTAAAATAGACCCGTCCTGTATGGCCTGATAGTAGGCGTATATATCATTCATCGTTCATGGAGTCGAGGAACGATTGTAGCTTTGACGTACTTTCCTCCTCGCCCTTGAAAGCCTCCAGAATCTTTATCAGCGTGGCGACGGTCCCGTTAGCGGCGGTCGCGGTTTTGTTGTACTCCGTGATCGCAGGGTGGGTGCATATATTTTCCCGCCCTTTGACGTATGTTTTCGTCACGGTGGCCCCATCGTCCTCGATTGTCTTTTGTAATTCTTTCAGCAGATCCATTTGAACGGTGTAGCGTTCAAAAGTGGTCCTGAAAAAGAAATTTTGCTTTAGACCAGCGGCCTCCGCCTCCTTTAGTAGCTTCTTTGCCTGCTTCTTTAATGATAACTCTGCCATAGCTCTTAATAACTCCTGTATGGTCTTTTTATATATTTCCAAAATCACGCAAATCTTGCCAATCGGTTTTTTCTGTG
>JAFYOJ010000212.1 GCA_017560225.1 Clostridia bacterium | reverse complement strand
TATTTGGTTGCGTTCTTGGAGTGATAATTATGAATTTAATAATCTTGACTTGATTATTGAATATTATAAGGGGGCCAGTTTCGGCATGGGGTGGTATGATAGCAGCAAAGCGAGTGTTTATCCTGCTTTGTGGATATCTAAAGATGCCCTTTTAGGTGTGGATAACGAAAAACCTGCAGCGTCAACATCCACCCCCACACCCACACCTTCGGTGTATATTGGAAACACGGTTACGTTTGGGTGGTATGAACAAGATGGTGATTATTCCAATGGCCTGGAAGAAATCGAATGGGTCGTATTGGATAAACAGGATGGAAAAGCATTAGTCATAAGCAAAAATAGATTGACTCGCAGGCAGTATCACTCCAAAAAAGTTGCTACAACATGGGAGTCGTGCTCTTTGCGCACTTGGCTTAATACTACGTTTTACAATGCAGCTTTCTCAGCAAATAAACAGGCGGATATCTTGACTACTACGCTGAAAAATTCGAGTGATTCTTTTGGCCTTAGTGGAGGTAATGATACCATGGACAAAATATTTTTACTATCGTACGACGAGGCTTACCGATATTTTGGTTCTAATGCCAACATGAATTCGTACGGGATTTGCGGATATGATTGGTGGTTGCGTTCTCCTGGTTGTAGCGAGAATTCATGTTATGTGGATGAGCACGGAGATCTGGTGTACGGAGCTTCTGTTGGCGCGGAAAAAACAGTTCTTCCTGCTTTATGGATAACCATAGAATCTCTTTTAGAGGAGGATAATGAGCAACCGGTGGAAACATTACCTACACCTTCCGTTAAAATTGGCGACACGGTGGCATTGGGTTCTTATGAACAGGATAATAACACGGCGAATGGTAAAGAGTCTATTGAATGGATTGTAATAGATCAAAAAGATGGAAAATCATTGCTGCTTAGTAAATACGCATTAGATGCACAAAAATTTGAAAATGGAAAATATGATCAGCATGATCATATACCTTGGTCTTCTAGTTCAATTCGTCAATGGCTGAATGGAACATTCTACGACAGTGCTTTTTCGAAGGAAGAAAAGTCAAATGTTGTATTGACGGAAATTGAAACCATGCTCGGAAGGGAGCATGAATATACTAAAGATTATGTATTCCTTTTGGATTCTGGATATTCATGTCCTTATGATTTGCGTAAAGCAACTGCGACTGTTTATGCACAAAACCAAAATCCAGATGCAACATCGGTCAGCTGGTGGCTGAGGACCCGAGGTGATTCTTGGGGAACTGAACAATATGTATCTAGCTCGGGTGAAACTTGTGTGGGTGCTGATGCTGATACGTTATTATTTGTTCGTCCTGCTATATGGGTAACTATATAATACTAGGGCTTAAGGAAGATGTGTGTGAAAGAATTATGACTAATATTTCACACCATCTCTCCAACCATCTCTTGCAAATCCCGGCATACAACCTCCGGGTCTGCAAGCATGGGGGTGTCCAGCGCCAGTTTCCGGCAAGCAGTATCAATAGCGACACAAAGAGTAGGGAAGTCCAACATTTTACCGTTCAAAGCTCCCTCTATATAAGCTCCCAAATCCGCGTCCATGGCATCCGTCCACACCCGCACTTCCTGAATCACGCCGCCGGAGGTATGAAAAGCCAGTTGTACCAAACCCCAAGGAAACTTTCGCTCAAGCTCAGCTTGAAAGGTGGGTGTTTCGCCTAAACGAAAATCCCAAGAACCGAAATATTCCACAAGGGCCGGAAATGCCTCGAATTCAGGCGTTTCCAAAATCTGACAACTTTCCTGTAACCCGACGTGAATGGGCTCTGTGGGGCATTCTGATGGGTATTCGGCACGAAAAGCGGCGATTAAAGCTTCTCGCATCTTGTCTGCCGTGATTTCCGGGTTTAATTCAATCAAATTCACAACACGGGAACGAACGGAGTTCACGCCCTTGGCTTCCATCTTCGCTTTGGAAACTTGCAGATAGCGGGCCATCTTGGTGCCGTCCGTATCCATTAAGATGGTGCCGTGCATCAGGCCTTTTCCCGCGGTATGGCGGAAGGCATTGCCGGAGAATTTGCGCCCGTCTTCTGTGCAAATATCGTTGCGGCCGGTAAAATGGGCGGGAATGCCCACAGAGGATACCGCTTCTAAGATGACCTTTAATTGACGCTCTAAGTCATACAATTCTTCGCCGGCAAGGAAGGTATAACATAAGTTACCTAAATCATGAAACACAGCGCCGCCGCCGGAAGTACGACGCGCCAAAAAACCGCCGTCTGCCTCCAATTGAGAAACGCGGCATTCTTTCCACGCATTCTGGGATTTGCCGATCACCACCGTGTTTTGATTCTGCCATAAATAGAGAATTACGGTGTCTTTGGGCAAGTTTCGAAACAGCATTTCTTCCAGTGCCAGGTTAAAATAGGGATTATAAGAATTTGAAATATAAATCTGTGTCTTCATTTAAGGTACTTATTGCCGAGGGGGATTTTCTTCGTTAAAGGAACCATAATAGCACCCAATACGATACCGGCTAATCCTTGCAGTGCATTGGGGATTAAACTGGGTACAGCCCCGGCAATACCGTAGAGACAGGATTCATAAATAAAGTAGCCGCCCACCATGATGGCTTCGCAAAGCAAGAGTACCAGTACGATGGTCATAAATTTGTGGTTCTTCTTCAGCATCCAACCGGACACGAAACCCATACAACCTTTGATCACCGCGGTTGCGGGCGCGTAAATCAGATATCCGGAGAATATGTCCGCTAAAATAGATCCAATGGCAGCGGAAATACCTGCGTAGGGTCCTAAAAGCGCTGCGGCGGCGAAAATAAAACCATCGCCCAAGTGATAATAACCGATGCCCATGGGAATATATAACAACGTAGTTAATAAAATCAACGATGCGGTCAGTGCGAGTAATACAAGTCTTATCGTTCTGTTTCCAGCTTTCATAAATATGTGCGCCTCCTTTGTAGCAAGGATGATTATACACCAGAAATAGATAAAAGGGAAGTGAAGAATTGGGCGTGGGAGGTAAAAAAGTATTTGCTGTCAAAAACCTCCCAATGAACCTCTTGAACCCGCTGTGCATACTATAAACACTGTAATGAGAACACGGAGGTATGCAAGATGGGTTGCTTTGGTATCAATGATGATTGCTTGCTTTGGATTGCTCTGATTGCGATTGTGTTGGTTTTGCTTGGTAACAGCGATTGCTGCGGTTGCAACAACAGCGGATGCGGTTGCCCTTCCAACAATGGATGCGGCTGCTAAAGGCGCGGTGAAGACCTGAGAAAAAGCTGCCTCGGTATTTCGTACGGAGGCAGCTTTCAGGCATTTTACCTATAAAGTATAACGTTAGTCAGAATAGCGAATCTTATCTAAACGTTTCTTGCGGATTTTCGATGCGATGGCAAGCACGATGCCGATCAAGGTCAAAGAACCATACAACCAAACTAAGGGCCAATCGATCTGACCGGATTCTGCACCGGTGGACAGACGTAACTTCTCCCAGGCGGTGTTGTACAGTTCTGTGGTATCGCCTAAGTGAACATAAGCCTCGGTCTTGGCGGTTTCCTCGTTGGAAGGATTGTATACGTGATTATTAACCATTTCCTCATCCACCATTTCCAAAACGTTGGTGAGGGGAGTAGAGTAGGCATTGTAATCCGTATTCAAAAAAGCAATCTCCGGACGGCACATAAACTCAATAAAAGCCATAGCACCATCGTAATTTTTGCTGGTCTTCGGAATAACCATGCTGTCAATCCATACGTTGGAACCCTCTTTTGGAATCGCGTATTCCAAATCCGGATTTTGCTGCATCATCCATAAAGCATCCCCGGAATAGTGAAGACAAAGTGCGTAGTTGCCGTTGATCATAGGCTCCTTAATATCATCTACACCATATTGAGCAACTAAAGGCTTTTGCTGTTCAAGGAGCTTGCCGGCAGCTTTGATGGCTTCGGGGTCTTTGGTGTTCAAACTGTGACCCAACTTAATCAAAGCGGCTGCCATAGAGTCGCGGACGGAATCCATCATTAAAATGTTTCCTTTATACTGGGGATCCCACAACACGTCCCAACTATCTACGGGACCTTTGACCAACTTCTTATTGTAAACGATGCCCAGCGTGCCCCAAAGGTAAGGAACCGAATACTCGTCGTTGGGATCGAAAGCTGCACCTTTCAAACTCTCTCGGATATAGGCATAATTGGCAATCTTAGAAGTATCGATTTTGTGCAAACGATCCTCTTGAATTAAACGGGCAATCATATAGTCCGAAGGCACCAGTACGTCGTAGGGCGTGTTGGTACTTACCAATTTCTGATACATCGTCTCGTTGGTATCGAAATTATCATAAATAACATCGTATTGCGGATATTCAGCCTCGAACAAATCCAAAATCTCCGGTGCAATATAGTCACCCCAGTTGAAGATATACAGCTTCTGTTTGGAACTGCAACCGGTGCCTGTAAGGCAAACGCCCAAAACCAGCAAAATCAACAGGGCAAGGGAACCGATTCTTCTGAAATTCATCTGTTTCAACATACCTCACTCCTTTTCTTTCGCAGGTTTGCGTAAATTTACAACCAGTAACAGCACAAACACCACTGTAAACATAATGGTAGAAAGGGCATTTACCGATAAAGGAATGCTCTTCTTGGTCATGGAGTTAATGTACACGGACAGCGTCATAAAGTCGGAGCCGGAGGTAAAATAACTAATAATGAAATCATCTAAGGACAGCGTAAACGCAAGCAATGCACCGGAGAGAATACCGGGCATAATTTCCGGCAGTACAATTTTCCGGAAGGCCAGCAGAGGAGAAGCCCCTAAATCTAATGCGGCTTCGTAGGTACTCTTATTTAACTGTCGAATCTTCGGAAGCACCGACATTGTAACGTAGGGTACGTTAAACATAGTGTGGGCAATCAGCAAAGAGAAGAAGCCCAACGGTACCGAAGCAAATACAAAGAATAACATTAAAGAAATACCCGTTACGATTTCCGCATTGAGCATGGGAATATTCAAAATCTTGATGGCCGAGGATTTCATCCAAGGACCCATTTTACCAATGGCAAAGGCTGCATAGGTGCCGATGATCGTTGCGACCACAGATGCGAATAACGCAATAATGAGCGTGTTTTTGAGGGCGTTCAGCATCATCTCGTCGGCAAGCATTTCTTTATAATGAGAGAAGGAGAAGCCTTCAAAACGGGCACGGGACGTACCGGAGTTAAAGGACATAGCGATCATCAGCCCAATGGGCGCATACAGAAACAGAAGAATAAGGGCCAAATAACATTCTTTTAAAATGGCAGTTAGCTTCTTCACAGCAATGCACCTCCTTCTTCGTCGCCTTGATCAATCTTATTGAAAACAGACATACACAAGAATACAAGAATCATCAGGAAGAACGACAGCGCAGAGCCATCCGGACTGACGGCTTCCGCATCGGCACCGGATACGAACTTGTATTCAATCAACTTGCCGATGGTCCAAGCATTGTTGTTCAATAACTGGGGAATGATGAAGCTGGTTACGCAAGGTACAAACACCATAGTAATACCGGAAACCATCCCGGGCACAGTCAAGGGGAAGATGACCTTTCTAAATACAACAAAGGCATTGCCGCCTAAATCCTGTGCTGCTTCCACCAAACGGTGATCGATCTTCATCATGGACGTATAAATAGGTAGAATTAAGAAAGGCAGGAAATTGTATACCATACCAATAATGATGGCGGCATCGGTGCCTTTTAACATACCGCTGCCAAACCCCATGGCACTGAATATCTTGGTGATGACACCGTCTTCGTCAATTAAAGACATTAAAGCGTAGGTACGAATCAAGAAATTCATCCACATAGGAAGGAGTAACAATACGGACATGAAATTTCGTCTTCGCTCCGGCAGTTTTGCTAAGATGTAGGCCAGGGGATAGCCGATGAGCAAACATACGACCGTACTAATAACAGCGTAGTGGATAGAGCGAAGTGTCGCATTGATATAATCCACGTTGGTGAGTACGTCGGTTAAATGCACGGTGGTGAAATGAATACCTTCCGGGGTGATCTCGAACACCGCATAGAAGAAAATCATCAAAAGGGGCACCACGGTGAACAAAATCAACCAGATATACAGGGGAATCCCCAGTAAGATCTTAGTAATTTTCTTCATTGATTTCTGCCACCTCCTCACGCTTCCGGATTTTGATCTTCTCTACCGGCACTTTCAAGGAAACCTTCTGGCCAACCTTTACTTTCTTATAAGTGTGTACCAAGAGAAGCAAATCGTCGCATTTTACCTGAATTTCATAGTCGTCGCCCTTGTAGCGGAACGTTTCCACTTCGCCGGTGAGTACGTTTTCTTCGTCGTCTTCGCAAACCGTATCCATTACTTCGATATCTAGGGGAAGAATATATACGTTTACGGTTTCTTCATCGCCGAACTCAGATGCATTAGCATTCTGGGGAGCATAATTCAAATTGATCTTACCGATATCCACCTGATTGTCTTCCAAAATCCAACCGGTCAAGATATTGTAAGGGATTTTCATAATCTGAATATCAAAAGGCGCAATGTTCATGCCTACAAAAGTATCCGGTGCCGTCATTTGGGTGCTGTGGACTTTCCAGCGGAATCCGTCGGATTCTACGATCATTTCGTAATGAACGCCTTTAAACAGGGCACTCTTTACAGTACCTTTCAGCATACCTTCTTCGGGGGATACAATCTTGATGTCTTCGGGACGGATGACAATATCCACATCTTCATCCTTCTCGAATCCTTTATCGGCACATTCGAAAGTACGGCCGGCAAATTCGCACAAATAATCTTTCAGCATAACGCCGGAGAGAATGTTACTCTCACCGATAAACTGGGCAACAAAGGCATTCACAGGCTCGTTGTAGATGTCTGTGGGTACGCCGATTTGTTGAATAACGCCCTGATTCATAACCACGATGGTGTCGGACATCGTCAACGCTTCTTCCTGATCGTGGGTAACGTAGATAAAGGTAATACCGGTCTTTTGCTGGAGGGCTTTCAACTCGACTTGCATTTCTTTTCTGAGTTTCAAGTCGAGCGCGCCTAAAGGCTCGTCCAAAAGCAGAATTTCAGGCTCGTTAACAATCGCTCTTGCAATAGCGATACGTTGTTGTTGACCGCCACTTAAAGACTCCGGCATTCTCTTTTGGAAACCGGAAAGTTCCACCAAATCCAATACTTTCTTGACTTTCTCTTTGATCACGGTTTCAGGCATCTTCTGAATTCGAAGACCGAAAGCGATATTCTCGTAAATGTTCATGTGGGGGAACAAGGAATATTTCTGGAAAACGGTATTGACTTTTCTCTTATGGGGCGGCAAATCCGTAATGTCTGTGCCGTCAAAGAGAACACGTCCGGAATCGGGCTGCTCGAAACCGCTGATAATTCTTAAAGTCGTGGTCTTACCGCAACCGGAAGGACCCAGCAGCGTCAGAAATTCACCTTTACGTACATACAGGGAAAGGTCTTTAATAACCTCAGTATCGCCGTAGCTTTTAGTAATGTTAAATAAATCAATAATGTGATGAGACATAACGTTTGCTTCCTTTCCTTGTATCTTAGAAACTGGGGGGCGTGGAGATCCAGAGAATCTTCGCAGGACCCGAGCCGATATTTTCCAAATAGTGTAATTTATCCGGGGAGAAATAGAAACTTTCTCCGGCCTTGGCTTTATACTTTGCCTCTCCGATATGCACCCGAATTCGACCGGATAACACGTAGCCAAATTCCTCTCCGCTGTGGGGATCATCTTCCATGGAGCAAGCGCCGGGGGCTAACTCTAAAATAATAGGCTCCATATCGTTCTTCTGACAGTTGGGAACTACCCAGGTAATGGCGGTGCCGGCTTCTTCGTCGGATTTCTCGAAATAATCTTCTTTGGTAAAGACAATCTTCTCATCCTTGGCATCATTAAAGAAGTCCCGAATATTCGTGCCTAAACACTCCAAAATGTCCATGAGTGTTGCGATGGAAGGAGAGGTTTGCTCGCTTTCCAACTGGGAGATAAACCCTTTGGAAAGTTCGCTTCGGTTGGCTAATTCTTCCTGTGTGAGCCCGTTCTTAATGCGCAAATTTCGAATCTTGGCGCCGATGGCAAATCCTGACACAAAACATACCGCCTTTCTTGTGCAATTTTGGTTTCGCAAAAGTAAACCGAAGGTTTAGAATCACTAAACATACGAGAAAAATTTTAGCACAAATATAGGCTATGTCAATAGGTTATTTTGAAAAAAATCAGAATAAATAAACCCAGGCGGTGAGAACTTCCAAAATGGCATCCAAAAAACTCCTTCTATCCACGTTCATAAAGGGATTGACATCGCCCTCGTAGATACATTCCGAGCCGACATACAGGCGGAAAATACCGATGGTTTGGTCGTGACGAAGCGGGGCTTGAACGGGGCCTTGGATGGGGGTGAAAATGCTTTTTACCTGATTTCGTTCTTCTGCTTGTAACACGCATTGTATTTTATTGGGCAGCACCGCGTCTGTTTTTACCATTTTACCCGCTCCGATATCCAAACTGCCCACGACGTACCCTTTTGGATAGAGGTCGTACAACCGATATTGCTCTACCACGTAATTGGTTGCGTTGAAAGCGTCTCGCCGCCGATCTTTCGACGTGGGACATCCCAGCAGTACGATAATATAGGAAGCCCCTTGATGCTCCGCACGCAGTACCAAACAGTAGCCCGCATTTCCCGTGTAGCCGGTTTTGATGCCGTACACGTAAGGACTTACGCCCAGCAGGGGATTGGTATTGGTCATGGTGTGGCCTTCGATGGTGATCAGTTTGGTGTTGCAAATATCCGAAAGTAGGGGGTCTTTGGAGAACAGCTGAGCCATCTTTCCAAGGTCGGCGGCGGTGGTGTAGTGATCCGGGTGGTCTAAACCGTGGGGGGAGGTAAAATGGGTGTTGGTTAATTCTAATGCTGCACTTTTGGCATTCATCAAAACACAGAAGTCTTCCACACTGCCGCTGATATGTTCTGCAAGGGCTACGGCGGCATCATTGCCGGATACTAATAATAGACCATACAGGAGTGCCCGTACCGTGATTTGTTCGCCTTTGGCAAGATGCATAGTGGAGCCCGTGGTTTCTGCCGCTTGGGCACTGACCGTAACGATTTCCGAAAGGGAACAGTTTTCCGATACCAGAATGGCGGTCATGATTTTGGTGGTGCTGGCCATAGGTACAGGAGTTTGGGCATTTTTCTGATATAAAATACGGCCGGTTTCTTGATTTTGTACAAAGGCGTAAGGTGCGGAAACGGTGGGAAAAGGGTCGCTTGTTGCAAGAACCGGTTGAATTTGCGTACTCATCCATACGGTACACAACAGAAATATCCATATTTTTTTCACTTGATTCATCCATTTACCTCCCGGAACTGTTTGATTATATCTATGTGGAAAGGGGACAACGTATGCGGAACCCTTGAAAGGTCGAATGAAGACGAAATTCGTCGAACGATTCTATC
>JAFYOJ010000211.1 GCA_017560225.1 Clostridia bacterium | reverse complement strand
TGGTGCCGGTGCTTTCGTTTGCGGTGAGGGTAGTGCCTTGACCGCTTCCATTGAAGGTAAGCGCGGTTTCCCCAGAGTAAAGCCTCCCAGAACCGTGGAGCACGGTTTGTTTGATCAGCCTACTGTACTCAATAACGTTGAAACTTTTGCTAATGTAGCTCGTATTATTTCCGAAGGAGCTGATTGGTTCCTTGGTATTGGTTCTGAAACCAGCCCGGGTACCAAAGCATTCGCACTGACCGGTAATATTGCCAATACAGGTTTGATTGAAGTTCCTATGGGTACTACGCTTCGCAAGATTATTTTTGATATCGGTGGCGGTATCCGTGGTGATGGCGAGTTTAAAGCGGTTCAGATTGGTGGACCTTCCGGTGCTTGTTTGACCAAGGAACATTTGGATATTCCGTTGGATTTTGATACCTTGAAGAAAGTAAAGGCGATGATTGGTTCCGGTGGTTTGGTTGTTATGGACGAGAAGACCTGTATGGTTGAAGTTGCTCGTTTCTTTATGAACTTTACCCAGAACGAGTCTTGCGGTAAGTGTATTCCTTGCCGTGAGGGTACCAAGAGAATGTTGGAAATTTTGGAGAGAATCGTTGCAGGTGAGGGACAAGACGGCGACGTTGAGTTGTTGCTTGAACTTGCAGATACCATTTCTGCAACAGCACTTTGCGGTCTTGGTAAGACGGCTCCGTCTCCCGTTGTGAGCACCATTCGGAATTTCCGTGATGAATATGAAGCTCATATTTATGAGAAACGTTGTCCGGCAGGCGCTTGTCAGAAGCTGAAGCGTATTGTGATTGATCCTACGCTTTGTAAGGGTTGTTCCAAGTGTGCTCGTCAGTGTCCTGTGAATGCAATTAGTGGCAAGATTAAAGAACCTTACACCATCGACCTTTCTACCTGTATCCGTTGCGGAAGTTGTATCGATGCTTGTGCGTTCCATGCAATCAAGGAGGAATAAGGATATGAATAAGAAAGACTTTTTAACCATCGACGGAATTCCCGTAGAAATTAACGGCGAGAAGAATCTCCTTGAATTAATTCGTAAAGTGGGCATTAAGTTGCCGACGTTCTGTTACCATTCTGAACTTTCTATTTACGGTGCTTGCCGTATGTGTATGGTGGAGAATGAACGTGGTGGCTTAGACGCTGCTTGTTCCACGCCGCCCAGAGCCGGTATGGTCATCCGCACCAATACAGAGCGTCTTCGTCGTTACCGTAAGAATATTTTGGAACTGCTTCTTGCAAATCATTGCAGAGATTGTACGACTTGTGAGAACAATAGCAACTGTAAGCTTCAGGATTTGGCAATGCGCTTTGATATTGAGGGTGTTCGCTTCCCCAATAAGGCAGTTTCTACCAAAGACGAAGATCCTTCCTCTGTTTGTATTACAAGAGATGCAGGTAAGTGTATTCTTTGTGGTGACTGCGTGCGTGTATGTAATGAAATTCAGAACGTAGGTGCTATTGACTTCGCTTTCCGCGGTTCTAAGATGAAGATTAGTACTGCTTTTGGAAAGCCTTTGGCGGAGAGTCCTTGCGTAGGATGCGGTCAGTGTGTTTCTGTATGTCCTACCGGTGCCATTGTTGTAAAGAACAATATGCACGCTGTATGGAAGGCATTGGATAATCCTGACATGAAAGTGACCGTTCAAGTTGCTCCCGCTGTTCGTGTTGCCCTGGGTAAAGAACTGGGCGTAAGAGACGGCGAGAACGTAATGGGTAAGATTGTAGCTGCTTTAAGACGGATGGGCTTTGATGAGGTATATGATACCACATTGGGCGCAGATCTTACTGTTTTGGAGGAGTCTGAAGAGTTCTTGAAGAGAATTGAAGAAGGCGGCACGCTTCCTTTGATCACTTCTTGTTGCCCCGGTTGGATTCAGTTCTGCGAGAAGAAGTATCCGGAATTCCTGCCGAACGTTTCTACCTGCAAGTCTCCTATGCAGATGTTTGCGTCTATTCTGAAAGATCAGAATAAAGAGGCTTCTCGAACGATGTTCCACGTGGCCGTTATGCCTTGTACCGCTAAGAAGTTTGAGGCGGCTCGCGATGAGTTTAAGCAAGATGGTGCACCGGATGTAGATGTGGTTATTACAACCCAGGAATTGATCCGTATGATCAAAGAATCCGGCATTATGTTTGATTCTTTGGAGCCGGAGGCAGTAGATATGCCTTTTGGTATGATCTCCGGTGCCGGTGTAATCTTTGGCGTTACCGGTGGTGTTACGGAGGCGGTTCTTCGCCGCGTTGCAACCAATAAGTCTCGTACAGCTCTTTTGACAGTAGCGAAAGCGGGTCAGCGTGGCTTTGAAGGCATCAAAGAATTAGAATTGACCTTCGGGGAGAAAACTTTGAAGATTGCGGTTGTCAGCGGTCTTAACAATGCGTCTATCGTATTGGATCGTGTGAAGAATGGTGAACACTTTGACTTTATCGAAATTATGGCTTGTCCCGGCGGTTGTGTAAACGGCGGCGGTCAACCTTTTGCAGGTCAGGGTGAGAAGACCGACCGTGCAGACGGACTTTATGATGCGGATCGGATGCTCAACATTCGTCGTTCCGAAGAAAATCCCATCGTTTCTTCTTTGTACGATGGCGTATTGAAAGGGAAGGTACACGAGTTACTGCACGTGCATTATAAGAAAGGATAAGGTGTTTGTCATGATTGATGTATCTGTTTGTATTGGTACTGCTTGTCACTTGAATGGTTCTCATAACGTTGTGGCATCCTTCAAACACTTGATTGAAGAAAATCATCTTCATGACAAAATTAATTTTGCAGCAACGTTCTGCGCCGGTCAATGCACCATGTCCGGAGTTGCGGTAAAGGTCCAAGGGGAACTTTACCGGATTGATCCGGCTGACGCCAGAACATTCTTTAAGGAGAAGATTCTGCCATTGGTGTAAGAACTTTATAAGCACAACAAAAGCTCCCTCGGGTTTCGGTCCGGGGGAGTATTTTTAGGACTTGATTATCTTTTCGGAATTGAGTACAATAGGGAAGTGACGCTTGCCTTGCGGATATGATGGAATTGGCAGACATGCTGGATTTAGGTTCCAGTGCTTCACGGCGTGCAGGTTCGACCCCTGTTATCCGCACCAAATAAAAGAATGGCTCTGTTCTCATTTGTTCAATGAAGCAGAGCCATTTTTGCGTTTACTTTTCACACAAATAAATATGGGAGTTCTGGATACTGCCATCTTCTTGGGACAGTGTCATCACCGTACCGCCAATGAGCGGTGTGCCGCCGGATGGGGGATAGGCACCTACGATGCTGCCGTCTTTCTTCAAATAATTCACCCGGTCATAGGTAGAAGACTTCTGTCCGTATTGGAGACGGATACCTTCATACAGGATACTTGCACTGTTGCAATGCTCGTGCCCCACGAAGATGGAGTCCACGCCCAATGCCTTTAATCCATTCCAGACAGAACGGTCATGATCCCATGCGCTTTTTAAATTGGCACCCAGATAGCCAAAATCACCGTTCATCTTATTCGGTGCGGTATCGATATCCACGCTTTCGTCAGAAGGATACCGTGCCCCGATTTCTTCAAAAATGCCTAACTGAATATGGAAAGCAAAGGAAATTTTTGTAGAAGGGGACAGCTTCGTAATGGACTGGGCGGTCTTTGTATACCAATCGATTTGGTCTTTTCCAAATCCTACGTCACTGATGGTATGGCCATTGGCTCTGCTTTCTTCGCTGATGGAATAGCAACCATTGCTATCTACCATAAAGAACACGCGCTTTAGTTCTCCGTCTTGCTTGATACCCACCGTATAGTTTCCGTTGCCTGTCAAGGTTCTTTGCTTGAATAGGCAATTTTCCGCCGCTTCCAGCTGGGCACTTTGCCAGTCTGCACCTTTCTTACTTTCATTATCGTGATTGCCAAATACCGGTGCCCAGGGGATATTCAAGGACTCCATAAACTCAACCAGTGCCAGGAAGGACGTACCGTTGTCGTCAAACTCTCCGTACACCAAATCGCCGGTGAGCAAAATCAAATCCGGTTTTGTGGCCTCGATAGTTTCCCGTATATACCGAAAACAATGTCGCTCTATTAGGCTGGTTGCATAATAGATTTCTTGATCGGAAGAAATACGATTGGGCACCCGTTGCTGGGCAGCGTCCAAAATTTGCGGATCCGTCAATTGTAACACAACAGGATCACGGCCGCTTTCTACTTCTACAATAAAATCAGGAATCATAAGTGCTTCCTCCTTGTTTTCGCTTTGTGAGGGGGTGCATCCGGTAAAAAGGCAACAGACTGCCAACAACATGCAGATTATGATATTGCTTACACTATATTTCATATTGCCACCTCCGATTTTGTATAATCATACAGGCAAGACTGTAAAAAGTCAATTTGATTCACGTGCATATATCAACATTCGTCCTGCTTTGTGCAATATTTGTCTACATTGTGATTGGAGAATATGATACAATCAAGAAAGTCCAATATAAAGGAGTTAGCAGTATGGATATTAAGAATCTTGTACAAGAATTAACTTTTGAAGAAAAAGCGAAGTTACTTACCGGTGGCGGCAGTATGAACACGTACCCGATAGAACGTTTGAGTATTCCCCAAATTGAATTTGCAGATGGTCCTCATGGCACAAGACGATTCGAAGACACGGAGAGCATCCTTTTTCCCTCCCTCAGCTCCCTTGGCGCTTGCTGGAATCCGGAAACGGCACGGGAGATGGGACGAGCCCTTGCCAATGACTGCATTGTGAAAGGCATTCACATGTTGTTAGGCCCCGGTGCCAATATGAAGCGCCACATCTTATGCGGACGAAATTTTGAGTATATTTCCGAAGATCCGGTGCTTTCCGGCGAATTGGCAGCGGCCTATATTCAAGGTTTGCAGGAGAAAGGTGTTTCTGCCAGCCTGAAACATTTTGCAGCGAACAATCAGGAGGAGTATCGCTGTTATGTCAGCGCTGAAATCGACGAGCGTACACTGCGAGAAATTTATTTAAAGTCCTTTGAGATTGCCATTAAGAAAGGAAAACCGGACACTGTAATGTGTGCGTATAATAAAATTAACGGTGTATGGTGTTCCGAGAATCCCATGCTGTTGCAAGAGATCTTGCGGGATGAGTGGGGATATGAAGGTTTGCTCGTCTCCGACTGGGGTGCCGTGCAGGATATTTCCCGTGCCATTCATAACGGTTGTGATTTGCAGATGCCCACCAATGAGGATATTGTGGAGCAGTTGAGAGCCGGATTGGAAGCGGGCAAAGTGACGTTGGAGGATATTGACAGAGCCGTTGCCCGTGTGCTTCGCTTGATTGACCGTGAATCTTTGCCGGAAATTGAGTACGATCGTGAGGAACAGCATGCGACTGCACGCCGTGTTTCAGAAGACAGTATTGTGCTGATGAAGAATGAGAACAACGTGCTACCTATTACCAAAGAGAAATATAAGAAGGTCGCAGTTGTAGGCGACTATGCCATCGATCCTATGATCGGCGGACAGGGAAGCTCCGAAGTGCATCCTGCGGATAAATACATTGATAAACCGTTTGACGCCTTGAAAGCGATTCTTCCGGAGATTGAATGGCTTTACGTGGATCTGTATCATCGAAACCAATTCTCCAAAGAAATGATGTTCCCCACGCAACCTGATTTCCAGGAGAAGATTAAAGATTGCGATTTGGTTGTTTTCTTTGCCGGTGGTATGGATTCGGATGAGTCAGAAATGTACGATCGCAGAACGGCGTATATGAATCACAATTATTCTGTCTTTATGAGAGCGACCAAAGAAATAGGAAAACCGATGGCGGTGGTATTGCAAAATGGCAGTGCTTTGATTTTTGACGTGAATTTCCAATGCGTGGATGCGGTAGTGGAAATGTGGTTCGGCGGTGAAGCCGGCGGCAGCGCTGTGGCTTCCATCTTATCCGGTAAAGTGAACCCTTCCGGTAAACTTTCAGAAACGTTCCCCAATACCATGCGCAGAGATATGGAGTATCCGGGAAACGGTCGCTATTTGGAGTACAAAGAACGTTTTGATGTGGGCTATCGCTACTACGACAAACATCCGGAGGAGATTGCTTATCCTTTCGGCCACGGTTTGTCTT
>JAFYOJ010000210.1 GCA_017560225.1 Clostridia bacterium | reverse complement strand
GCATAATCAAAAAAAAACGTTGGTACCAATGCAAACACCAACATACCCAGGGTGGTCACGCAAGGCATCACGCGGGCCGTTAAATGCATATTAAAGTGTTTGGCAAAAACGGTAAAAATCAAATCCACCAAAAGTTGTGTGCAGAAATTCACCAACACCAAGCTACCTAACAAGGTGTAGGAGATGCCGTATAATTCCCGCAGCGTCACAAAGAGCAGCGGCGGTACACAGAAGGCCGACGTCATGGTGAAATAAGAGGAATAACAAGCAATCTTCGCTTTTTGATATTGTTTAGTCTGCATAAACTGTCCCTTTGTTCAAAAACAGCCAAATCCAAAGTTGGATTCGGCTGTTTCAAGTCAATATAAGCTAAATCTAATTAGTCGTCAATAGAAACGTCTGTTGCGCTTGCATAAATCGCTTCAACTTCAGCAGAAGGCGCTTTAGTTACAAGGGATGCAACGATGGCTACGATGCCACCTGCGATAAATCCGGGAAGGATCTCGTAAATACCGATGTTGTAAATAGCCGCCGGCATAATCGTGTTCGTAAAGCACAAAAGCCATGCAATATCCACAACCGCACCGGCAACGATACCGGCACAAGTACCTACGTAGTTCAATCGCTTCCAGAACAAAGAGAGCAACACAACCGGTCCAAACGCTGCGCCGAACAAGCCCCACGCATTCTCTACCATAGACATAATGCTGCTTGCCCAAGCAGTACCGCTGGCTGCAATCCAGAATGCAACCGCACTTACTACCAATACAACTACACGACCGATCCACAATGTTTCCTTATCAGATGCTTTATTCTTCCGAATCAAAGGCTTATACAAGTCACTGGTAAAGGAAGAAGATGCAACCAACAGCTGAGAGTCAGCCGTAGACATAGCCGCTGCAACAATTGCCGCAAGCAGCAAACCTGCAATAGCCGGCGGGAAAATATCTTTTGCAAGGGTAATGAAAATTTCCTGCTGTACACCTGCTGGAAGCAATTTTTCTGCCAACGCGGTGGTACCATCAGAAAGAATATAGGTTCTGCCCAGTACAGCAAAAGCAATGGCACTACCTAAAGAAAGAACAACCCAAACAATTGCAACCGTAGAAGCTTTCTTTACTTGAGAAGGTTTCTGAATACCCATGAAACGAACAATGATATGGGGCATACCAAAGTATCCAAGTCCCCAAGAAAGACCGGTTACAATATCTCTCCAATCAGCGGTAAAAGGATTGGATACGAACGCAGAAACATTGTCTGCGAAAGCACCCTTCATAGCTACATCAAAATTTCCCATAGCCATTACGATCGGCACAGCCAGCAATGCAATCAACATCAAAAGACCTTGGAAGAAGTCTGTCCAACAAACCGCTTTGTAACCACCCAAGAAGGTGTAGCACAAAATCAGCAAAGCAAAGATTGCCATTGCCAGCATTTCTCTTCCTTGGAACCACGGAATAACTGCTACCATAACGCTCTTACCTGCAACAAAGGAAGAAGAAACGTACACGGTGAAACTAATTAAGAAAATCGCTGCACAAAGAATCTTCAGCACAGGATTTTGAGAAGCAAAACGGTTGGTTAAGTACTGAGGCAATGTAATAGAGTCCCCGGATGCTCTGGAGAAACGACGAAGACGCTTCGCAACAAAAATCCAGTTTGCAGCGGTACCCAAAGCAAGACCGATACCGATCCAAACTTTGCCCATACCGAAAGCCAAGATACTTCCCGGGAAGCCCATCAAAAGCCAACCGGACATATCGGATGCCTGGGCACTCATCGCGGTTACCCAAGGTCCCATAGAACGTCCGCCCAAGAAATACTCCTTCTCGCCGCCATCTTTAGAACGGAAGAAGAAAAACAGGCCAATACCTAAAATCAATAAGAAATAAAGAATAAATGCAACTAATTCCATCGAAATACTCCTTTCAAGCAATTGCACATCTTCTTGATTATACGAAACTACGGAAGAAATTTCAAGGTATTCATAGACAAATTATGAAAAAAGTGTATAATTATCATACAAATATTTTTCGGAGCGTGATTTAGAATGAAATTAATCATCAAGAACGATTACGATGCAGCTTGCGCATGGGCCGCACAGCACATCGCAGATGCTATTAACAACCACAAAGAAGACCGTCCTTTTGTATTAGGCCTTCCCACCGGTTCTTCTCCCCTTGGCATTTACAAGAGACTCATCGAGATGAACAAGGCCGGCACCGTATCCTTCAAAAATGTTGTTACATTTAACATGGATGAGTACGTAGGTCTTCCCAGAGAGCACGACCAAAGCTACTGGTACTTTATGCACGATAATTTCTTCAATTATATTGATATCCCCGCAGAGAACATCAATATTTTGAATGGTATGGCAGAAGATTTGGAAGCTGAGTGTCAGCGCTACGAAGATAAGATTGCTTCTTATGGCGGCATCGATCTCTTCTTAGGCGGCAGCGGCGTAGACGGACACATTGCATTTAATGAACCTTTTACCTCCCTGGCTTCCCGCACCGGCGTACGTGCCCTTACCCAGGACACCTTGATTGTAAACTCCCGTTTCTTCGGAAACGATCCCAACAAAGTGCCCAAGACAGCGCTTTCCGTTGGTGTTGGTACCGTTTGCGATTCCAAGCAGGTTCTTTTGATTATCAGCGGTCATAACAAGGCTCGTGCCCTTCGCCACTGCGTAGAAGGCGGCGTAGACCACGCTTGGACCATCAGTGCCCTTCAGCTTCATCCAGACGGCATCATTGCTTGCGATGAAGATGCTTGCGGCGAATTAAAGGTAGACACTTATAAGTATTTCAAGGAAATTTATAAAGACGAGAAGTAATTAAATGCCGATTTTTGGGCGTATGCAGAAATTTTTCTGTGTACGCCCAATTTTTTGATTTACTTTGCAGGTAAAATGGGGTAAAATAGTCCCTGTATTATTTTATAAAGGAGTTCCAGTTATGAAGATTTCATCATTACAAGCAGCAAGATATGCGTACACACCGAAACTTCCCGGTATGCTGAGAAACGGCATCGCAGATATTTGCGTAAAGGAAGGCGCCGAGACACAGAGCGTTGCGGACCAGGACAAGATTCAAGCCCTTTTCCCCAACACCTACGGCAAGAAAGAGATTACATTCCAGAAAGGTCAGAACACCTCTGCTCCTAAGAAGCAGGTTGTTGGTGTTATTCTTTCCGGTGGACAAGCACCCGGCGGTCACAACGTTATTTGCGGTCTCTATGATGCATTAAAGGCAACCGATAAAGAGAACGTACTCTACGGTTTCAAGGGCGGCCCCAGCGGTTTATTGGAAGACGATTACGTAATCTTTGACGACGCTTTCATCGATGCATACAGAAACACCGGCGGTTTCGATATTATCGGTTCCGGCAGAACCAAATTAGAAAGCGAAGAGCAATTTGCAGTTGTTGCAGACGTTTGCAAGAAGCATGGCATTACCGCTTTGGTGATCATCGGCGGCGATGACTCCAATACAAACGCAGCCGTTCTTGCTGAGTATTTTGCCGCTAAGAAGGCAGGCGTACAGGTAATCGGTTGCCCCAAGACCATTGACGGCGACTTAAAGAACGAAGATATTGAATGTTCTTTCGGTTTCGATACAGCTACCAAGACCTACAGCGAAATTATCGGTAACATCGAAAGAGACTCCAAGTCCGCAATGAAATACT
>JAFYOJ010000209.1 GCA_017560225.1 Clostridia bacterium | reverse complement strand
TATACCACATCAGCACCGCCAGCCAATACAGCAACGGTATACCCCCCTGCATGCAAAGCACCCTTATGCGCCATACCGTCAATCCCTCTTGCCATACCACTAACAATCCCAATCCCCCGATCTGCCAAACTTCCTGCAAACCATTCTGCATTTCCTAACCCATAAGAAGTACATTGTCTGGATCCAACAATCGACAAAAGACGCCGATCGGATGGCATGGTGCCATAATAATAAAGCACACAGGGCATTCCATACAGTTCAGGAAAACAAGAGGGATAATCCGGAGAATCAGGCGTACAAATACGCATTTTCATAGAAATGACTTTTTCGTAGATTGCCAAAGCGTTTTCCCGAAGTCGAGGATCGACAAAACGAGCCGCGAGGTTAGGCTTGTTTACCATAAAATCCGGAATAGTTCCCGCTTGCGCACCTGTCCACACCTCTTCTATAGAACCAAACGTATCCAACAAAGCAAGTCGAATTTCAACATTGGGACGACCTAATAGAGAAAACCAAATCCACACAACAGACGAAACAAAGGAATTCATATACACACCTCCAAACTGTCGGTTTGACTATAAATAAAATCACTGCGTCTATAAGAAACGGCTTCTGCAATATCTTCCTCTTGAATCACCGTATGTTGATTCAAATCCCCTACGGTTCTTGCAATTTGAACAATCTTTTCATAACTGCGCATACTTAAACCCAAATTTTTCATAGAAGAAAGCAGCAACCGTTTTCCGGAAGATGTGATTGGACAGTATTTATCCATCATATTGCGAGTAAGCTGATGATTGGTTGTAATGTTTTCCTTTATATATCGTTCTTGCTGCATAGAACGCAATGCTATAACCCGCGTACGAATCTCCCGGGAGGTTTCTGCGATTTCATATTCTGTAGAAGTTGCTTTTTCAGCCGAAATACTACGTACGGGAATTTGAATATCCATTCTTTCTAACAAAGGCCGGGAAATTTTACTAAAATACCGCTGAATTTCCCGTGGCGTACACTTACAAGCACCATCTCCCTCCAATTGTCGTCCGCAGCGGCACGGATTCGTAGCCCCAATAAATTGAAAACGAGCCGGATAAATCTCCGCCGTACCACCCCTGGACAGCCGTACTTCTCCCGTTTCCAACGGAATACGCAGCGCATCCAGCACCATTCGATCTGACTCTGCCATTTCATCCCAAAACAGCACACCCTCATGGGCGAGAGAAAGTTCTCCCGGTAAAATAGGAACGCGACCGCCAATCAATCCTGCTTTCGTAATGTCGGACCGAATTTCACGATAAGGACGTATTCCGCTAAGTATCGATGGGGAAAGTGTCATTCCGCACGCACTGCGAATAGCCGCCACTTCGTAAATTTCTTCCCGGGTGAGGGGCGGTAAAATGGTGGGAAAACGTTTTGCCAGCATAGTCTTTCCCACGCCTGCCATCCCCATCATCAACACGTGATGACCGCCAATGGCTGCGATTTCCAAGGCACGCTTTGCATAATTTTGACCGTGTACTTGAGAAAAGCATAGATTACTCTCTTTATTTTCTTCTGAAATAATAGATGGATTACAGACCTGCGTCATTTGTCCAGCAAGCACATTATGAATCTGACGCAAATTCTCAACGCCGTACACATGGACGTCTTGAATGAGCGCGCCCTCTACGGCGTTTTCTTTCGAAACAATGTAATTCACAAAACCACATCGACGACCTTCCAAAATCATAGCCATAATGCCGTGAACACCCCGCACCGATCCATCTAAAGAAAGCTCTCCGATAAACACGTAGGGTGCAATATCTTCTTCCCGATACACACCGGATGCAAGCAAAAGCCCCACAGCAACAGCAAGATCAAAAGAGGTGCCCTCTTTCTTCACGTTAGACGGTGCCAAATTGACCGTAATACGGCCGGATGGTATCTCATACCCTTGATTCTTTAACGCAGCAATAACACGCCTTTTGGACTCTTTCACCGAAGCATCGCCTAAACCGATAACATCAAATTCAGGAATCCCTCGCACAATGTACGTTTCCACATCCGTACGATAACCACGAATCCCATGGATACCAAATGAATGGATCGTTGAAATCATTTCAAATCAGCCTCCCCCTTGCGTTCTTTGAAATCAACAAAAACAGGGTAACACAAGTGTTTGGAAAAAGCAAAAAAGCCGGGAAATATTTCCCGGCCGTCAAAATTCGTCGTAATTCGTCTTATTTCTGGTCTTTCGCAATAATGCTCTTTAATTCATCCAAGAACGTATCGATATCTTTAAACTGCTTATATACAGAAGCGAAACGAACGTAGGCAACTTCGTCTAAGTCCTTAAGACGCGTCATAATCTGCTCACCGATTTCCTGAGAAGTAACTTCTCGCTTCATGGCATTCAAAATATGTTGTTCTACGTCTACGGCAATCTTCTCTGCCTGCGCAACGGAAATAGGGCGCTTACCGCACGCTTTCATAATACAAGAAATGACCTTGCTGCGATCGTATGTCTGGCGATTTCCGTCTCGTTTGATGACAATCAAAGGTGTTTCTTCCACTTTCTCATAAGTCGTGAAACGGGAGCCACATTTCAAGCACTCTCTTCTTCTTCTGATTGCACTCCCCTCTTCTGTAGGACGGGAGTCAATTACCTTATCTTCTAAGTGGGCACAAAAAGGACATTTCATACGTTACGTTTCCTCCGTTTCATCAACACAATTGCATAAGCACGCCGTATCCGCCGGCACAATTTACTACAGTATAACTTTTTTCCAAAACTTTTTCAAGTTCTTTACACAAATATTCACACCCGCGGCCAAAACGGTCCGCTGCAACCACATATTCTTGCCCTGCTTCCATGCGTTTAAAGGCAAATACATCTGCATTTACGTAAATGGGCATCCAATCACCCTGTCGAAATACCGCATGACTTCCCCGAAGCCTGCCTAAATTGCGGAACCAAGCCACCATCCCTTCATCCTGCCGATCCCAGGGATAATAACGACGGTTATCCGGATCCTCGCCACCCTCCATACAAGTTTCGTCTCCATAGTAGATCAGCGGCACACCGGGAAAAGTAAATTGAATCAGCGAATAAACGCGAACCAAATCCTTTGCCAATGCTTCATTTCCTTTTGTGGTTTCTTTCATACAAGTAAATAAACGCTTTACGTCATGAGAACCGGTCATATTTACCTGTGCATAGAAATTCTCTTTGGGATAATTTTCATATAAATCCAGAAAAATGTTCATACAAGCGTAGGCGTCAATTTCTCCTTTAAAGAAATCCAATAAAGCATTTCGAAATACATAATTAGTATTGGAGTGAAGCTCTTTCTTGGCATAATAAAGTCTTCTGCAACCATAGCTGACTTTATTGGAAGCATCCTCCCAAACTTCACCAAATACAACACCTTCCGGATTAGATTCATCCACCGCCTGCCGTAATTTTCCAATAAATCCGTCCGGCAACTCATCTGCCACATCCAAACGCCATCCGGACACGCCTTTTGCCATCCAGTGACGAATCACACTGTCTTCTCCCGTTACCGTATAATCCAAATAAGAAGGCTCCATTTCGTTCACATTAGGAAGGGCCTTGACGCCCCACCAACAAGCATAGGTACCATCTTCTTTGAAATCATACCATTTTCTGTATTTGGAATGGGGCGATTGCCACGCGCCCTGTTCTTCTTCCGGCAAATCTTTCTTGTGAAGACCGGAACGGTCGAAATAAATACTTTCTTCTCCCGTATGGCTAAATACGCCGTCTAAAATGATTTTAACGCCATTTTCCCGACAAACGTTCATCATTACATCAAAAGCCCGATCGCCCCCAAGAAGGCCATCTACGTGCTTATAATCCCCTGTATCGTACCGATGATTGCTCACCGCTTGGAAAATAGGGTTTAAATAAATCGTGTTGGCGCCAAAACTTTGAATATACGCCATTTTCTCCCCGACACCCCAAAGATTGCCGCCGAAGAAATCCCATCGAAGAATATCGCCCTCTTGGTCTTTAATATACATAGGGATATCTTCTTTAGATCCGTAGAAGAAACTGTTCTTTTTGGTTTCCACCGGTCCGTCCCCTTGATAAAAACGATCGGGGAATATTTGATAAATAATGGTATTCTTAAACCAATCCGGTACTTTCAGGTCTGCTTCGTATACCGTAAGCTGATGTTCGGCCGGCTCTTCTTCACCGCAAACGGTAAAATGGTAGAAATACACACCGGGAACAGACAAGTCATCCAGTTCCACTACCCCTCCCGGTGCAGCGTACGTACGGGTTTCTTGGGTAGTGCCCGCTTCATAACGCACAACCAACTGACAGGACGCAGGATCTACGTTCTGCAAATCGGCTTTCAGCCACACTTTTGTTCCAACAGGAACAGCCCCGAAGGGCTGTCTGTATACTTGACTCTTGGAGTGATGATAGATGCTCATGATACGTGCCAGATTTCCTCCGCATAACGATGAATGGTATTATCACTGGAGAAAATACCGGAAGCTGCAATATTGGCCGCTGCCATACGGTCAAATTTCGCCTTATCTCTATACAGCGCATCCACACGACCTTGTGCATCCACATAGGAAGCAAAGTCTTTCAAAGTGAAATACGGATCGTTTGCAGTGAGCAAATGATCTAAAATCGGTGTAAACTCACCGGGGCGAGCAATACCGAAGTAACCTTCTTCTAACTGACGAATAATCCGTTGCAATCTGGGGTCTGCAGCAACCGCATCATAAGCATTGTAGCTACCGTTCTTATAGGTTTCAATGACTTCATCTGCGTGCATACCGAAGAGTACAATGTTGTCATCGCCTACCGCTCTGTGAATTTCCACGTTGGCACCATCCAGTGTCGCCAACGTAACTGCACCGTTCATCATCAGTTTCATGTTGCCGGTACCGGATGCCTCTTTCGAAGCTGTGGAAATCTGCTGACTGATATTGCCGGCAGGAATCATCATTTGGGCTAAACTTACACCATAATTCGGCATAAATACTACACGCAATTTATCCGCCAAGTGGGGATCCCGATTGATCTTGTCTGCCACGGAGCAAATTAACTTAATGGTGTTCTTGGCCAAACCATATCCGGGGAACGCCTTCGCCGCGAAAATAAAAGTATGAGGCTGAATATCCAAATTGGGATTATCACAAATGCGGTTATATAAATCCATAACCCCGAAGATATTCAAAAGCTGACGTTTATACATGTGAAGACGCTTCACTTGAATGTCAAAAACAGAATTTGTATTTACTGCAATTCCGTAATTGTCTCCGATATAATCTGCCAAACGTTGTTTATTGGCCTGCTTCACCTTTGCCGTAGCTTCTATAAAAGAGGAATCATCCAAGTGCGCTTTCAAGTCTTCCAAGCGCATAGGATCTTTATGCCATGCCGTACCAATAGTTTCGTTAATCAAATTGGTCAGCGCAGGATTGGCTTCCATCAACCATCTTCTATGGGTAATACCGTTTGTTTTATTATTAAACTTACCGGGATAGAAAGCATGGAAATCTTTCAATTCCTGATGTTTCAAAATTTCCGTATGGAGTTCTGCAACACCATTTACACTGTGACTGCCCACAATGGCCAAATAAGCCATTTTGACCACACCATTGTCGATGATGGACATAGCAGACATTTTACCCCAATCCCCATGATAACGAGCAGAAAGTTC
>JAFYOJ010000208.1 GCA_017560225.1 Clostridia bacterium | reverse complement strand
TGGGCGGCCTTGATTGTATCGTATTCACCGGTGGTATCGGTGAGAACGACGTATTCGTACGTCAGGATGCTTGTGAAGGTCTTGAATACATGGGTGTGAAGATTGACCTGGAGAAGAACAACGTACGCGCACGCGAGATCGTTGAGATTTCCACACCGGATTCTAAGGTTAAAGTGTTGATTATTCCTACCAACGAGGAATTGGCCATCGCAAGAGAGACCAAGGCTTTGGTTGAGGCGTAAGAATGTAGTTTAAGTTTGGGCGTAGAGCGAGGATTTTCGTGTATACGCCCAATTTTTGGGCATATAGTAAAATTTTTATGTATACGCCCAAAATAAAGAAAAAAGTACTTGACAGTAGCCCGGAGAGTCTGTATAATAAGCAAGTCTGTTTTACAGACGATAGGCACAGGAGGTGTTACAAGATGATTTGTCCGAAGAAAAGATGGTCTAAGCAAAGAACCCGCACGAGAAGAGCATGCTGGAAGCTTGAAGCTCCCAATATCGTGAAGTGTCCGCACTGCCATGAATATAAGCTCCCTCATACCGTTTGTGGAAACTGCGGTTACTATAAGGGTCGCGAAGTCGTAGCTATGGGTGAGGAGTAATCCACCACGCTATGCGAAACGGTTTAATAAGTCACGTAGAACCCGGCAGTGCAGCCTATGAAGGCGGCATCATGCCGGGTGACTGTTTATTAGCAGTCAACGAACAGAAGATTCAAGACGTATTCGACTACCGTTTTTTAACCACAGAAGAATTCGTTTCCCTTAAATTGGAAGACGAGAACGGTGAAGAATACTACGTTGATATCGAGAAGGACGCAGAGGAGGATCTGGGGCTTGAATTTGTCAATCCTATGATGGCAGAGGATAGAAGCTGTGCCAACCACTGCGTTTTTTGTTTTATTGACCAAATGCCGCCGGGGATGCGGGATACGCTCTATTTCAAAGATGATGATCCGAGACTATCCTTCCTTACCGGTAACTACGTAACTTTAACCAATATTCCTGAGCGGGAATTGCATCGAATTGTGCAGTACAGAATGTCGCCCATTAATGTTTCGGTCCATACCACCAATCCGGAACTTCGTGTTCGGATGTTGGGCCATAAGAAGGCAGGGGACGTGCTGAAGAAGATTGATATTCTTAGGGAAGGTTGCATTACGGTCAACGCCCAGATTGTACTGTGTCCCGGCTACAACGATGGGGAAGAGCTGGATCGAACGTTGAAAGATTTATCGGAGCGAGCAGACTGTATTGCCAGTGTGTCCGTAGTGCCTGTAGGCATTACCAAGTATCGGGACGGTTTGGCGCCGATGCGGGTGTTTACCAAAGAAGAATGCAAAGCGGTTGTTGCGCAAATTGAAGGGTGGCAACAAAAACTTTACCAAACGAAAGGCACTCGTTTCGTGTACGGTGCCGATGAACTATATTTGAAAGCAGAACTTCCGCTTCCGGCGTATGACGCCTATGAGGATTTTCCCCAGTTGGAGAATGGCGTTGGCATGTGTGCCTTACTGGATTTTGAAGTTTGTGATATAAT
>JAFYOJ010000207.1 GCA_017560225.1 Clostridia bacterium | reverse complement strand
TCTACAGTTTCCAACTCCATACCGGGAATGACAATCATACCGTATTCTGCCGCAATAGCCATAGCGGCAGGAATATTCTCACTACTGTTGTGATCCGTGATTGCAATGGCATCCAGTTCATTGACCACTGCCATCCCAACAATATTTCCGGGCGTCATAAAATCATCCCCGCAAGGAGAAAGGGCGGAATGTATATGTAAATCCACCGCAAGACGCTCCATAATGCTCACTTATCTTTCACTTTCAATCCATTTAGAAGCTTCTGCAATCACATTTGCTGCGCTTCTACTCGTAGCAATCAAGGTAATCTCTTTCTCTTGTGCACGTTCCAACAGTTTCTCATCCGCTTCCACATTTTCCGGAAGAACAATGCAAGCTACATCCGCCAAAGAAGCAACCGCTAAAATATTTAAATTATTCATCACGGTCACCCACATATCACCACTACTCGCGTGAGAAATCACCCAACTCAACAAGTCACAGGTATAGAGTCCGGTAACTTCTTGATCTCCATCCCCGGTCAAAATGATCATATTCAATTTTTCTGCCACTTCACGCGCTTTCATCCTTCAATTCTCCTTATCATTCTGACCGTCAGAAGGCATAAAACCTTCTAAAATCATCATTTCACGTGCCAAATCACGAACTTTTTGACGTAACACGAACACACAGTCCGTCAAACTTGCTTTCTCCCGTACGATATCCTCCGACAAAGCTCTGCAACTGGGCGCACCACAGGCGCCGCAATCCAGCTTCGGCAATTCTTCGCAAATTTCATTCATGCGACGAAGTTTCTTAATGGCTTCCGTACGATCCGCATCCAATGTAGTAACGTCTAAGTGTTGCGGATATATTTCAAACATACAATTTTGCATTTCATCGACTTGAACAGGCTCCAAAACAGTCGGCATCAACTCTTTATGTCTCCGTTGGCGATTTCTTGCTACGTATAAGTTCTCCACCGTAAGTGGACCACCTAAGCATCCACCGGTACAAGCACATGCTTCAATAAAGTCCACGTCATCTAATTTATCATCTTCCAACTGTTCAAAAATACGAACTACATTTTGGATGCCGTCCACCGACAGTACATTCTGGGTTTTGAGCGCCATTGCTTCTCCCCCAACCGATGCCCATCGCACACCTTGATAACCTGCTTGCAAAAAGTCCTCCGGCGCTTTCAACTTTGCCATCTGTTTCAATAATTTGAAATACACACTCTTAATAGACAAAACACCGTCAACATTGGAATGTTCTAATTCAAGGGGATTTCGCACAGCCGTCATTTTGGCTGCGCAAGGTGATATAAAGAAAACGCCAACTTCACCGGGCTCTACGCCCGGATTCTTGGCACAAAATTCTCGCCGCGCATGCATCGCTGAAATTTCCATAGGCGATTTCACCGGAAGCAATCTGGGGAGTAAACTTGGAAAACGGGCTTGAAGCAACCGAACAATTGCAGGGCACGCAGAAGATATCATCGGAAGACCGTCTTGATGCGCTTCCATATAGCGATCCGTCACGGCGGTTACAATTTCCGCACCACGAGCCACTTCATAAATATAATCAAACCCAAGCATCTTAAGCGCTGTTACAACGTGCTGCCTTGTAAACTTTAAATCGTATTGCATATACAACGTAGGCGCCGGCAGCGCAATTGTATACTTATAATTTGCAAGAATGTCTAAGGAGTCAGTTTGGGCGACTTTGGCATGATACGGGCACGTACGGACACACTCCCCGCAGTCAATACATTTTTCATTGAAAATGCGGGCTTTCCCATTATGAACGCGAATAGCCTCTGTGGGACAACGTTTAATACAGTTGGTACAACCCATGCACAACGCCTCGTCTAATACCACAGAATGATAATATTCAGCCATACGAGATCCCTCCAAAGTTAAATTTTCACAATCAACGTTACAGTTGTTCCCACTCCTATTTTTGTATCTACATACATTTCATCCGTATATCGTTTCATATTAGGCAGTCCCATACCGGCACCAAAGCCCAATTCTCGTACTGATTCTGTCGCCGTAGAGAAACCAGGTTGCATAGCGGCTTCCATATTTGGAATACCAGGTCCCCGATCCGAAATCACCACTTTAATCTGCTGCGGTGTAATCTCAATATCTGCAGCGCCGCCGTCTGCATGAATGACTGCATTGATTTCTGCTTCATACATCGCAATGGCTACTCGCTTCACCGTTTCGGGACTTACCCCAAGACGACTTAATGTCTTCTTCACAGCGCTGGATGCTTCACCGGCGGCAGAAAAATCCTCATCGTTAATATCATAGTGTAAACGAATAATTTCTTCACTCAATTCCAAACACCTCTCCCCTGAATACCGGCACTATAAAGCATACCGCATGTAATAAACAGAGGATGTTTGGTGGTCAGAATCGTAATGCCTTTTTCTCTGGCAAGGTCAAGAATTACCTCTCCGGGTACCTTACCCCGTACAAAACAAAGCACTTTGATGTCCATCATTTCTGCAGTTCGGACAACTTGCGGATTTACAAGACCGGTACAGAGAATCACGCTTTCCTTTACAAAGGCCATTACGTCACTCATCAAATCCGCACCGCAACCGGAATAGATTTCCATATCCATTTGGTCTTCACCGGTAAGGACTTCTGCATCCAGAATCTTCACAATTTCCCGAACTTTCAGCATAGTTTACACACACCTTTCTTTCATAACCCGCAAGCGCTCTTCCACGCTTTCGTACATGGATGTATATTTATCTAATTTCGCCCGTTCTTCCGCAATAACGTTCGCCGGTGCTTTTGCCATAAAGCCTTCATTGGAAAGCTTGCCGGAAACACGCTTCAGTTCTTTCTCCAAGTTCTCCTTCTCCTTGGCAAGACGCTCAATTTCTTTCTGAATATCAATGAGTTCTTCCAAAGGAATATACAGCTGTGCATTCTCCAAAGCAACGGATGCTGCATCGTCAGAGATGCCGGTTTTGTCCTCTTGTACTGTAAGCGCAGAACATGCTGCCAATGTCTTCAGCAGCGGTTCAGCAGCTTGCAAAACAGCGGCTTTAGATGCGTCTGTTGTCACTGCAATCAGCTGCGCTTTCTTGGACATGGGCACGTTCATTTCGTGCCGAATATTTCTGATTTGGCGAATGGCATCGATCACGTACGCCATATCCGCTTCATCTTGAGCATATACGTACTTCTCTTCAAACTCAGGCCACTTGGAAATCATAATACTCTCTGCATCCTTGTAGAGACTTTGATAGATTTCTTCTGTAACGAAAGGCATGAACGGGTGAAGCAATTTCATACATTTTACCAAAACTTCGTTAAGCACGAATTGAGCTTCCAATCTGGTAGGATTCTCCGCGTCAAAGAGTCTCGGCTTCACAATTTCGATGTACCAGTCACAGTAGTTGTCCCAAACGAAGTCGTAAACTTTGGAAAGTGCTACGCCAAGCTCAAACTTCTCCAGGTTCTCCGTAACTTCCTTCACCAAGTTGTTACAAGCAGACAAAATCCACTTATCTGCCATGGTAAACTTATCAGGGTCTACTTTGGAGAAATCCGGTTCTTCATCAAAGTTCAGCAATACAAAACGGGTTGCGTTCCAAATTTTGTTGGCGAAGTTCCGCGCCGCTTCCACTTTCTCTTGCAAGTAACGCTGATCGTTTCCGGGAGAGTTACTGGTGGTCAGAGAGAATCTCAAAGCGTCCGTACCGTATTTGCTGATAACTTCCAACGGGTCGATGCCGTTTCCTAAAGACTTAGACATCTTCTTACCTTCTGAGTCACGAACCAAGCCGTGGAACAGTACATACTTAAAGGGAATCTCGCCCATTTGCTCACATGCAGAGAAAATCATACGGGCAACCCAGAAGAAAATAATATCATAACCGGTTACCAATACGTCTGTGGGATAGAAGTACGCAAGGTCATCCGTTTTGTCCGGCCAACCTAACGTGGAGAAAGGCCACAAAGCAGAACTGAACCAGGTATCCAAGGTATCCGGATCTTGGGTCAGTTTCTGACAACCGCACTTCTCACAGGCATCCGGCGTCTCTTTAGAAACCGTAATATGACCGCATTCTGCACAGTAGTATGCAGGAATACGGTGACCCCACCAAAGCTGACGGGAAATACACCAATCCTGAATGTTCTCCATCCAGTTGTAATACGTCTTAGAGAAACGCTCCGGTACGAACTGAATCTTACCGCTTCTTACAGCTTCAATGGCAGGCTTTGCCAAAGGCTCCATCTTTACGTACCACTGATTGGATACAAAAGGCTCTACAACAGTGCCGCAACGCTGACAATGACCTACGTTGTGCTTATAAGGCTCAACTTTCACCAACAAGCCAGCTTCTTCCAAATCCTTTACAATGGCTTTTCTGGCCTCATAGCGATCCATTCCCTGGTACTTGCCGCCGTTCTCATTGATAAAGCCACGGTCATCCATAATACGAATTACAGGCAGATTATGGCGCTTACCCACCTCAAAGTCGTTGGGGTCGTGGGCAGGGGTAATCTTCACCGCGCCGGTACCAAAGCCAAGCTCTACGTAATCATCTGCAATTAC
>JAFYOJ010000206.1 GCA_017560225.1 Clostridia bacterium | reverse complement strand
GCCCTTCTTCTGCCAGTAACGACGGCACTCTTGGTGAATCCAAAGACCCATAATGTTCTTCAGCAGACGTACAGTCTTATTGATACCGCCCTCATTGGTATAGTTGAGGGTTCTGGTGGTGTCGTTGATAATCGGTGTATCCAACTCAACGCCAAGCAAAGACCATGTACCGCTGCTCAAATAAGCACTGCGCTTATCAATAAACGGAACAGAAACAACTGCAGAAGCAGTGTCGTGCTCAGCCACCGCAATTACAGGAATGGAATTGATGCCCAATTCAGAACAAATACCGGCACCAATATTGCCAATCTTCGTACCTGCAGGAATAACTTCCGGTAAAATGTTGGTATTCATACCGGGAGCCAACTTCTTAATCAAATCCGTCGCCCAAGCTTGCTTCACAGGATTGTAAAGCTGAGAGGTGCTGGTAATGGTATACTCACAGAACTTCTCACCGGTCAAGAAATAGTTGAACAAGTCGGGAATGAACAACAATGTTTCAGCATTCTCCAAAACAGGATCATTTTCCCGTTCCATTGCCATCAACTGATACAACGTATTGAACTTCTGGAATGCAATACCGGTCTCGCCATAAATTTCTTTCTCGGAAGAAATCTTGCAAGCGGCTTCAATCATGCCATCGGTTCTTGTATCACGGTAGTGAACAGGATTGCCCAACAAGTTGCCTTTCTTAGAAAGCAAACCGAAGTCTACACCCCAAGTATCTACACCCATACCGGCCAAATCCTTGTGACCTGCATTATAAGTCTTGAGTAAGCCTGTCTTCATCTCATGGAACAAACGAAGGAAGTCCCAAGTGAATGTTTGATTCATCATAACCGGATCACTTGCGAAACGGTGCATTTCCTCTAAGGTAAGCTTGCCGCCGTCGTAAGTACCCAGAATCGCTCTGCCACTGCTGGCGCCGTAGTCAAAAGCAAGTACTTTCATGGTAAATAACCCTCCTTAATGTAGGTTAGATTGCCTTTGCATTTGCAAGCAGATACTTCTCTGCTTCTGTGTTCCAAAGCATATTGTGCTTCTTACAAATCTTATCCAACTCTGCGAAGATCGGATCGGTCTCGCCTGCCTTCTCAAAGTCAGCAATCGCTGTAAGAGGAAGATCAATGTTGGTGTAAATAAGCTTCTTACCGCCGGGGATCTTAGGAAGATTCATAACGGTATCAACAACTGCATTCAAACCACCGATATGCGTAATCATGGAAGCAGTGTTCAAACGGCCGTCGCTCATCATAGCCAAAGACTCGATCATATCATCTGTGTTACCGCCGCTGGTACCAACAACGTGGGTAGAAGCGTAGTGAACATTATAGAAGTTGAACTCAGCCATGAAAGGTGCATGAGCAGGACCTGCGAAGAAGTTCAAGCAGCCGTCACGACCCAAGAGTCTGTCGCCCATTTCGATAACAGGCTTAACCGGTGCAAATACCATTACATCGTCAAAGCCCTTACCGTCTGTAAGGCTCATAATGTATTCTTCAGCATTCTCAGTATCCTTGGTGTTTACGTATACCAACTTAACGCCATTCTTAGCAGCCTCTTCAACAGTGTAGATAGAAGCAACTCTCTCAAGACGAGCGGTATCAATATCGGTTACAACCAACAAGGAAGGACGACGGTCACAGTGAATTGCATAGTCAATTGCACCGATACCCATAGGACCTACACCTGCCAAGATTGCCATGTTACCGCCTTCAACGATACCCATGTCATGAACGTACTTACCGTTGGTGGTGTGGTACATTGCATGGTATGTACCAACGATACAAGACATCGGCTCTGCAACGCTTCCGTAGAAGAATGCTTCATTGTTATATTCAAGCAAGCAGTTGGTTTCCATAACTTCGTTGGGGATTACAACGTAAGTTGCTGCACCACCAATGAACTGGTAAGAATAACCGGGCGCATCCAGCGAGCCCTTGTAGTTCATAGCCGGCTGAATAGAGAACTTCTGACCGGGTTTGAACTTGTGCTGCCACTTTGCACCAACTTCTACGATCTCACCGCAGAACTCGTGACCAACAATGATGGGCTTCTCAGCAACGTCATTAGGAACACGCTTGTGGTCTGCACCCTGCTCCATAGCCTTGTATGTAGACATACAAACACCATCAGAGATAATATGGGCCAAAATCTCATCATCTTTAATTGCGGGAAGTTCAAATTCTTCCAGACGCAAATCTTCTTTACCGTACAATCTAACTGCTTTCGTCTTCATGTAAAATACCTCCAATAAATAATACTCTTCTATTGTAACACACCTTGCCATAAATGCAAGGGCGTTATACACACTTTAAATCCTTTGTTCTGCCTTTTGATGCAATCTATACAGAATGTTCATGGCCTCAATGGGCGTCAATTCCTGTACATTCAAGTTCTTCAATTCCTCAATCAACTCATCCTGCATCACAGTACTTGCAGTATAGGAAATCAAATCCATACCGTCCTGTTCGTAAACATCCGGTTGTTTTTTACCCTTTTTCCCATTTTTCGCATACAAACCGGCCTCTTCCAACTGCCGAGAAAGTTCCTCTGCCCGCAGGGTTACCGCCTTGGGAATGCCCGCCAAAGCCGCCACGCACACACCGTAACTGCCGTCCGCTTCGCCTCGGCGAATTTTACGCAAGAATACAATCTCCTCGCCTTTGCGCCGCACATCCGAAGAATAATTCTTCACCCCGGGAAGTTTCCCCTCCAACTCCGTCAATTCATGGTAGTGAGTGGCAAACATGGTTCTTGCACCAATATTCTTCACTATGTATTCCAGCACGGCCCAAGCGATGGACAAACCGTCAAAGGTACTGGTGCCTCGGCCGATTTCGTCTAAGATCAGGAAACTCTTCGAGGTGGCGTTGGATAAAATATTGGCAACTTCACTCATTTCCACCATAAACGTACTTCTGCCGGAAGCCAAGTCGTCGGAAGCACCTACACGGGTAAACAACTTGTCCACCACAGAAATTTTAGCAGAACTTGCGGGCACGAAACTGCCCATCTGCGCCATTAACACAATCAATGCAGCCTGTCGCATATAGGTGGACTTACCGGCCATATTAGGTCCCGTAATGACTAAAAGAGAATCCTCTTTACAATCCAGCGTTACGTCATTGGGCACAAACTCGCCGGCGCCTAACATCTTCTCTACAACGGGATGGCGACTCTCTTTCAAGATAATCTCACAAGATTCGCTCTCCACCACTTCCGGACGGCAATAATTTTCTCGGTCTGCAACCTCTGCCAAAGAACAAAGGGCATCTAATTCTGCAATGGCATAAGCAGTCTGTTTCAAACGCGTGCACTGTGCACCCACTTGTTCCCGAATCTGTCCAAACAGTTCTGTTTCCAAACGAAGTAACCGTTCTTCTGCGCCTAAGATGGTATCCTCCATCTTCTTCAGTTCATCGGTAATATATCGCTCATTATTGGCTAATGTTTGTTTCCGTATGTAGTGGGCAGGCACCAAAGACTTAAAGGAATTGGATACGTCAATGTAGTATCCGAATACCTTGTTGTAGCCCACTTTTAAATTTTTAATACCGGTTTGCTCTCGCTCTCTGGCTTCTAATTCAGTCAGCCAATCTTTTCCGCACACGGTAGCTTTGCGGCACTCGTCTACTTCCGGACTGAAACCTTCTCGAATAATACCGCCGTCCCGCATAATCATGGGTGGATCTTCTACGATAGAAGCCTCCAGTAAAGCGTGAACGTCTTCCAATAAATCGATATGATCGTCCAACGTGCGCAGCAAAGAGGCTTTGCAGAAGGACAACGCCTGCTTGACATAAGGCAATTTAGACAAAGACTGGCGAAGGGATGCTAAATCCCGGGCATTCACACTGCCCAAAGAAACTTTTCCCGCCAGACGCTCCATATCATAAACACCGTGGAGTAATTCCCGAATCTCACAGCGAGACATAAAGGAATCTTTAAGCTCCCCTACACCATCTAAACGGGCACGAATGGCATCCGGATCAATCAAAGGTTGTTCCAACCATCTTCGAAGAGCGCGACCACCCATAGCCGTTTCTGTACGATCCAATACCCACAACAAACTTCCCCGCTTCGATTTATCCCGCAGCGTTTCCGTAATTTCCAAATTCCGTCTGGAAGCAGCATCCACGATCATATAGGCATTTACCGTATACAAATCCGGTTCCATCATACGATCTAAGGACATGCGCTGGGTCTCTTCCAAATACGTCATCAATGCTCCGAAGGCACGAATGGCATACTCATTCTTATTCTGTTCTTTCTCCGAAAGCGCCTTCCCCTTGCCTGTGAGTACACCGGAAAGACGACCGCAAGCACTGCCGAAATCAAACAGCGTATCCGGCACAAGGCTCAAATGGGCACCGGATACCTGTTTTAAGAAACTATCCAATGCACCGGCAGATTGAGCCGACTCATTCATCATCACTTCAGAGGGTGCGAAACGAGCAATCTCGTTGGCCAAATGATTGTATGTACTGCCCACGGTAAGAGAAGTGTAATGAAGTTCACCTGTAGATAGATCGGCAGCCGCCAAGCCGTACATTCCCTTAAACTCGTACACTGCCATAATATAATTATTTACCTTTTGATCCAACATCTGATCATCGGTCACGGTACCGGGGGTATATATCTTCACAATATCCCGCTTCACAATGCCCTTGGCTGTAGCGGGATCTTCTAACTGCTCGCCAATGGCAACTTTGTACCCTTTCGACACTAATCGGGCAATATAAGAAAGGCTTGCGTGATACGGAATGCCACACATAGGGGCACGTTCCGGAAGACCGCAATCCTTTCCCGTAAGAACAAGTTCCAATTCCTTGGATACCACTTTTGCGTCCTCAAAGAACATCTCGTAGAAATCGCCCAAACGGAAGAAAAGGATACAGTCCTTACACCGCTCCTTTACTTCCAAATATTGACGCATCATTGGGGTCATCTCTGCCACGACGAACTTGCTCCTTATATTCTGTTAATTAATGACAACCGCTGCAGCTGGAACAACTTCCGGAGCAACCACCCTGGCCGCCTGCAACGTAGTGTTGGATGACGTCATTTACAGTACGCATCATATTCTCAAAGCCCTTCTTCCCTTCGAAGTAAGCTTTGGTAACAGGATATTCGTTCAGTTCCTGTTGCTTCGCCATCAAAGTATCGCGAATCTTCTCAAGTTCTTCCTTCGCAAGATCATCACGAGAACCTTGTACCAACTTTACCTGTAAATCTTTGTATTCCTGCATCAAAACAGGTGCCTTCTCGTCCAAAATCAAAGCAGTTTCTGCTTCTTTCCAAGCCTGAAATTCTGCACTTTCTGCAATCGCTGCGCCCAACTGGGAAGCTGCCTCTACGTAATCCATATTTCATACCATCCTTTATCCATAAATTGATCGTAAAAACTTTTCCACGAACAAAATTAGTGTACCACAAATCCCCCGGAAATACAAATGCATTTTTTCCAAAAAATACAGGCATACTATCCAAAAAAGAAGGGAGATTCTTGTAAAATGCAAGAGATTGAATTACTCACCAGTTGTTTTCAAATCACCCAAATGGGTCGGGATGCAGTGATGCAACTGATTAAGATCGCAGAGGACCCAAAGTTCAGAAAGGCTTTAGAGAATCAATTAACCGAATATCAAAACATTTTTGACAAAGCACAGGAAATGTTAAACGCCCGAGGTGCCACACCCAAGGAAATCAGTGCTATGGCGAAAATGGCCGCTTCTACTTCCACCAAAATGAAAACATTAGGTGACAAAACCGCCTCCAACATGGCGGAGTTGATGATCGAGGGCAACACCATGGGCATCATCGAAATTACAAAGTCCCTGCATCGCTGCGATCAAGTAGATCAAGACGTGCTGGATTTTGCCAATCATTTGCTGGATGTGCAGCGTAAAAACGTAGACGAAATGACCACGTTTTTATAATTCAGCAGTACCTTCTAAAGACCAAGTTTGGGCGTGATCAATATGCACACGCACCATTTTACCCCGAAGGTTCCCGTCGCCACCGATGAAATTCACGATTTTATTCCCCTCTGTACGACCGGTCATCCGATCTTCGTTGGTGCGACTGGGACCTTCGCAAAGCACTTCCAAAGTCCGCCCCACCAGTCCATCGTTAATTTCCCTGCCAATGCTGTTTTGAAGGGCAAGAAGGCGGTCAAAACGTGCCTTTACCACATCCTCCGGCACCTGGTCCTCCCGGGTTGCCGCAGGGGTTCCAACGCGTTTTGAATAAATAAACGTATAGGCAGAATCATAACGAACCTGTTCCACCAAGGATAATGTCTGTTCAAAGTCTGCCTCCGTCTCACCGGGGAAACCTACAATAATGTCCGTAGAAAGCGTAATCTCCGGCACCGCTTTTCGAATGCGGGCAACCAAGTCAAGATATTCTTCTCTTGTATACTTCCGGTTCATTTCTTTCAGCACGCGGGAGCTTCCGGACTGCACCGGCAAGTGAAGCTGATTACATACACTTTTATTCCGCGCAATAGCCGCGATCAAACGATCGGACAAATCTTTGGGATGGGACGTCATAAAACGAATGCGAGGAATCTCTGTTTCACGGCAGAGTAAATCCAACAGATCCGCAAAGTCTGTAATGCCGTCATTGTCTTCTAAATCTTTACCATAAGAGTTTACATTCTGTCCCAGCAAAGTAATCTCTTGGATGCCATTTTCCACCAAACCGCGCACTTCCGCCAGAATATCCGTCGCCTTTCGACTGCGCTCACGACCTCTTACGTAAGGCACGATACAGTAAGAACAAAAGTTATTACAGCCGTACATAATGGTAACCCAGGCTTTCAGGTCGTCAGCCCGCTCTACAGGCACTCCTTCTGCCACTTCCCCTTCCGTCTTGGAAACTTCCAACACCCGCTTGTTGTCAAAAATAACTTGATGCAAGTATTCCGGCAGTTTATGGGCAGCCCGGGTACCAAATACCAAGTCCACGTTCTTATATACCCGGCGAATTTCTTCCACCGCATGGGGTTGCTCCGTCATACAGCCGCAGACGCCGGTAATCATAGTAGGCTTAATCCGTTTCGCCCCTTTCAGTGCGCCTAAATGGCCGTAGACTTTCTCCTCTGCATTCTCCCGGACACAGCAGGTGTTAAAAAGGATCAGGTCGGCAATTTTGGGTTCTTCATTTACCGAATATTCAGGCACCATTAGAAAGCCCATTTGCGTAAGCATGCCGGAAAGTTTCTCCGAGTCGTGCTCGTTCATCTGGCAGCCGAAAGTACGGACGCAGGCAGTGCGCACGCGGCCGGTGGTAGCGGTATAGGCTTCGTTCCAGTTCCGGATTTCCCGGGTAAAATGGAGTTGTTTGGTCATTTCTTCTGTGGATACTTGAATGGTCGGCATAAAGATAACCCCTTTCCGGTGGATATGATACCACAGGATCGGGGTTTAGGCAATTCGGATTGGTGGGTTTGGACTTTTTGCAGGTCAAAATGGGTGGGGTCCACCCATAAATGAGCCGAAAAAATCCAAAAAGAAAACCAACCCAACTGATATGCTCAGTCAGGTTGGTTTTGCTTAAACAAAAATCTAAATCTTAGTAGTTCTCTGCGTGAATCTCAAAGTAGCTCTGAGGATGTGCGCAAGTAGGACACATAACAGGCGCCTTGGTGCCAACTACGATGTGACCACAGTTGCGGCACTCCCATACCTTTACTTCGCTCTTCTCAAACACTTGAGCGGTTTCTACGTTCTTAAGAAGTGCACGGTAACGCTCTTCGTGGTGCTTCTCAACAGCAGCAACCAAACGGAACTTAGCAGCGAGCGCCGGGAAACCTTCCTCGTCAGCAGTCTTTGCAAAACCGTCGTACATATCCGTCCACTCATAGTTCTCGCCGTCAGCAGCAGTCTTCAAGTTGGTAGCGGTATCGCCCAAACCTTCCAACTCCTTGAACCACATCTTAGCGTGTTCCTTCTCATTATCTGCCGTCTTCAAGAAGAGAGCGGAAATCTGCTCATAACCCTCTTTCTTCGCAACAGATGCGAAATAGGTGTACTTGTTTCTTGCCTGGGATTCGCCTGCAAAAGCGATCTCCAAATTCTTTTCGGTTTGTGTTCCAGCATACTTAGACATAATCAATATCCTCCTTAAATTCTATCTTGATCCGTTCAAAACGGATAACACCAACTTTATGACCTGTGGGTAAGCACAATATACGCAATGGACAATCCCACAAAACTACTGAGCAAATACAACAAAATCCATAGGATCATACCACCGCTCAGTCCCAGTGCGATCCAATACAAGAGTGTATGAATCGCAATCGATGACAACAGACAGACAACAACGTGCCTTGTAGCAACCAGTGCAAAGAAACCACTTACAAATGCGGCCAACGGAAACAGCACCATTTGCAAGAAAATGCGTCCGGGCTCGCCGCCAACAGCCAATAAAGCAATCGCAATTACAATCACATCTACGATCAGCACAGTGCCTGCGGCACGCAAAGGAACTTGATACTTTGACATTTTGTTCTTTCTGCTCTGCACGTTTCGTCTTGCCACGATTTTCTTCTCCACAATCTTTTCTTTCTTTGAAAAAACGCATACGTTGCGGCATAAAGCCCTGTATGCGTTTCTTAATCATTCAATCAACATTCGCAAGTGCAATAATTTAGAAAATCATACACTGCTTGTCCGTGCGCTCTTCCTCGTCACCGATCTCTGCAAATACATCCACGTGAGAAGGTGCAATTACATAAATCAAATCAGACACACGCTGAATGGTGCAATCCAGTGCAAAGCAACAACCGGAAACAAAATCAAAGATACGCTTGCGATCTGCCGCATTGGAAACGTATTCCAAATTCAATACAACGGTCATCTGGCCTCTCAAATGAGAACAAATTGCTTCGCAATTATCAAACGCTGTGGGTTTAGAAAGAACAACACGCAAAGAAGAATTCATACCCATATTCAAAACCTTGCCACGCTCTGTGCTTCGTGCACCGGTTGATCCGGATGTACGTGTACTAAAAGAACTTGCTTCTGTACTCTTAGCACTTACTTTCTCATACTGGTCCTTGGTGGTAACATCCACTTCTTCATCGTCAAGAACCATTTCTTCGTCGTCCTCGTAATCATCGAACACATCATAATCCTCTGCAGTGTTCGTAAAACCAATGAAGTTTCTCAAACGAGCCTTCAAATCAGCCATCGATAGCCGCCTCCTCATCTTTCGTAAAATCAATTTCTTTTGTATAAACTACCCGCATATCATAAAAATATGCCATGACCCACACGAATCATATTCGCACCTTCTTCAATTGCAACATCAAAGTCAGCGCTCATCCCCATCGATAAATAAGTCATAACAACATTATGCACCATTGTACACTTTTTGTCAATAAATTTTTCATAAAGACGGGAAAAAATTTCACGCAATTCTTTTTCTTCCGCACCCTTGGGTGCCATAGTCATCAAACCCTGTAAACAGACATTTTCAAAACGCCCCATTGCATCTACAAAACTGTCAATTTCCTCCGGCGAAATCCCGCTTTTGCTTTCTTCTCCGGAAACGTTTACTTCCAGTAAAATATTGGTAATAACACCCTTCTTCGCACTCACGCGATTAATTTCTTCTACCAAACGAATACTATCAACAGAGTGAATCAAATCAACCTTTCCAACAATGTACTTCACCTTATTTGTCTGCAAATGACCGATCAAATGCCACGTAAGATCCGGCACCGCAACACCTTGTTCTCGGTATTCTTCCAAGGCCTTCCATTTCTCCAACAAAGATTGCACGCGATTCTCCGCAAAAACACGTTGTCCGCAAGAGGCCGCTTCCAATACTTCTTCTGCTGTTGAATATTTACTTACTGCCACAAGCGTAACCCGTTGATCTTGTCGCCCGGATTTTGCAAGCGCTTGACAAATACGTGCTTGTACACTTGCCAAATTCTCTCGAATACCCATTTACAACGCCTGCCCTTCCTGTACCTTTTCATATTCCACCACGTAAATATCATTCACACGAACGGAAATCCCTTGGTTGTCCATGGTAGCTTTACTGTTAATGACCGCATAATCGTGATCTTTTGCCAATATATTCACATATACATATTCCACATATCCGGCCCGAACCACCGTCAGTCTTGCTGTCACACCGGCTTCATCCCATTCAGCAAGGGCACGAAGCGGAACCTTAATGCCTTCCGTATGGGCAAAAACAACCTCTCCTTGAATATGCCGTTCCGAAACAGTCGCCATCAAAGCTTTCTTACAGGACAAAACCAACAAAAGACGACTGTCACTCTTGTATACACCACAAACTTCCGCTTCAAAGGAAAGTGTGCCTGTATCCGTACGGATAATAGCGGTGCGTCCCGGTACAATTTGAAGACCCTCGGCAGACGCAATTTCCATAGTTGCATAATAGGAAACATCCGGTGTAATTCTTGCCACAATGTTACCGCTGCGAACGGTAGCATCAGACATCGTACTCAATTTGCCGGCAGGTACCGCAAACAAATCCAACACGGCATCTTGAACGCGACAAGAAGACGGCGTTGTGAAATCCGTCTGCGCGACTTGGCTCTGCAAAGCACTGCAAGCAGCACTCACAACAGTTTCTTGCGCATCAATGCAAAAAGATACAATACCGGATTCCGGTGCCACAACCGGAAACATAGAAGTTTCAATTTGTGCCAAAATTTGGTTCCGTTGCTGTTGTAACTCAGACAAATAAGAATCCGTAGTTTCCATATTCATCAAGAGTTCATTCTTTTCTTGATAAAGGGTACGCAATTCCTTAGCACAGGTCATATAGTCAGAAAGATCTCCCTGAATGGACATTTCTGAAAGCTGAACCAGTACTTGCTCAATTGCTTCTTCTACCACAAGCAATTCAGGCGTCTTGGCACTATTTACATAAGACATCGCCTGTTGCGCCGCAATCAGCTTATTCTCCACGGTGCGAAGTTGTGCCAATTGCACTTCATAGCCGGCCTGAATTACGTAACCAACCAAGGCATCTTTAGAAATCCGGTCTCCCTCTTTCACATAAGGCACAAAAGTACCATTTTGACCCACTTCCACAGGAATCTCGTTGCGCAAGAAAGCGATGTCGCCCTTGACTGCATTATCAATGGATCCCTTTTGTACATATTGGGTATTCACTTGATTCCCTACCTTACCGCTAAGGAATACAACCAATACCAAAACACCAATACAGACCAAGAAAATTCCCACACGCATTGCAGTAAACATTGCATCTTTCTTTTCTTTCTTCCGTCGATTCTGGTAGTTTTGGAAGGACCGCAACTTATCTTCTTTCACAAAAGAGTCTCGAATCGGTGTTTCTCCGTAAATATGGGAATCATCCAAAGGATCTTTCCCTTTCGGCATTGTCTTTTCTTCTTCAAGACGCTTGCGCACTTCTTCTGTATGGCTGGGATGTACCCGTTTTCCTTCAATCTCATATCCGTAATTATCATAGACACGACGCTGACGCTCCCGTCCGTTCACACGGACAAGTTTCCGTTCTTCCTGATTCGGTGTCTTTCTATCGCTCATCCGTGCGCCCCCCTTTCTTACAACGCCAATAATTTCGTGGCCGCCATCAATGCTGCCAACTTAACGTTGGCATACGTAAGACCGCCCTGCATAAAAGCAATATAAGGCGGAATCATCGGTCCGTCCGCCGAAAGTTCAATAGAAGATCCTTGTACAAAAGCACCGGCTGCCATAATCACCTGCGCTTCATAGCCGGGCATATCCCAAGCTTCCGGTACCACAAAGGAATCTACCGGTGCCGCTGCCTGAATCATCTGACAGAAGATCGAAAGCTTCTTTCCATCCTCAAAACGAATTGCCTGAATAATATCCGAACGAACACTGTCCGCTTTAGGAGACGTATCAAAGCCCAACCGTTCAAACAAAGCAGCCGTAAAAACAGCCCCTTGCAAACATTCCGCTACAGTATGGGGTGCCATATAGAATCCTTGAAGCATCGCTCTTGAAGTACCCAAAGAAGCGCCTACGTGCTTCCCAAGGCCCGGTGCCGTCAAACGAGAAGCACACATTTCCACATATTCTTTCTTGCCGGCAATATATCCACCGGTTTGTGCCAATCCGCCGCCGGGATTCTTAATCAAAGAGCCCACAATCTAATCTGCACCTACGTCTGTAGGTTCCCGATCGCAGACAAACTCTCCGTAACAATTATCACACATAACTACGGTATTCGGATTCGTCTCCTTCACCGCAGCAATGACTTTCTCAATGGTTTCAATAGAGAGGGCTTCCCGATAGTCATACCCGCGGGAACGTTGCAAAATTGCCATCTTGGTATCCGGTCCGATTGCTTTGCGAATGCCGTCGTAATCCGGAACGCCGCCCGGCAGTAAATCCACCTGCTTATAGTGTACCCCAAAATCTTTCAGGGATCCCCGGCCGCTTTCCCCGCGAATGCCAATAACTTCTTCCAGTGTGTCATAGGGCTTTCCCGTAACTGCCACCACCGTATCTCCGGGGCGTAAAATACCAAAAAGACATACCGCTAAAGCCTGGGTACCGGAAATAATCTGGCTCCGTACCAGTGCGTCTTCACACCGGAACACATCCGCATAAATCTGATCTAAAATATCGCGACCGATATCATCATAGCCATAGCCGGTAGAGAAGTTAAAATGTCGGTCAGACAAACCGTTTTGTTGCATAGCACGAAGTACACGGAGTTGATTATAATCCCGTGTTTCTTGAATCTTGGCAAATTGGGGTGCTAACTGTTGTTCTATTTCGTCGCAAAGCCGACATAGATCCGGTGAAATACCGTATTCGGTTTGCATAAATTGGTAAAATTGATTCTGCATACTCTTCGCCCTTTTCTTTCGTACAAATCTAATCAAGTAGAAACACTTTTATTATATCGCAAACGCCCAATTGACGCAAGACCTATAGATGTGGTATTCTACACAAGATTTTTACACCGGAAAGGAGTTTGTGTATGTCTTCCATCATCAGTTACGTTTGTCAAGACGCCGACGAAGGCCGTATGATTTCGGAAATACTCCATACGCCGCTCCATCTCTATGCCGGCACCATTCGCGCTTTAAAGAATCGAAACGGAATCCTTTTAAACGGCATTCCCGTACGGGTAGGCACCAAAGTGCGGGCAAAAGATCGAATCACCCTGGATATGAATAAAGGAGAAATCCTTCCCGATATTCCCGGGGAGCCAATTCCCTTGGAAATTCTTTACGAAGATGACAGTTTGCTGGCAGTGAATAAACCGGCCGGCATGGTAGTCCATCCCACCGTTTTCCACCAAAGCGGTACACTTGCTAACGCATTAGTCGGTTACTGGAACGAGAAGCAAATTCAGTCCGGCCTTCATTTCGTCAGCCGTTTGGACGTAGGCACATCCGGTATCATTCTCATTGCCAGAAACGGCTATGTGCAGGAGCATTTACGACGGCAGGCGGAAGAAGGGACTTTTCGTAAAATCTATCACGGATACGTCCGAAACGATCAGGTTTCTGCCATCACCCGGAAGGGACATACCGACACCATTCGACTGCCCATCGCCAGAAAAGAAGGCAGTATTATGGAGCGGAAAGTCTCTCCGGATGGAGATACAGCCGTAACCCATTACGAAGTGCTTGCCGTAAGTGCTAAACAACCCGTCTCTAAATTAGCCTTCCGATTGGAAACAGGCAGAACCCACCAAATCCGTGTACACTGTAAATACAGTCATTTTCCTTTAGTCGGAGACACCCTTTACGGCATACAAAATGACCCGACAGACAATCTGCCGGATCTTCCATGCAATTTAGATCATCAAGCGCTGCACGCAAGAGAGGTTTCCTTGATCCATCCCATTACCAAGGAAGAACTCCATCTTACAGCACCTTATCCGCCGGAGTGGACGGTTTTTGAGGCATTGATTTAAGGTCTGTTTCTGTCTCTCCCACAATATAAATAGGACGACGTTTCACTTCCAGATACGTCTTCGCCAAGTACTGGCCGAGAATACCCATGGAGAAAAGTTGAATACCGCTGATAAAGAACAGAATACACATTGCACTGGGCCATCCGTATGCCGAGGAATCCGGCCAAATCAACTGCCGCACAAATACAAAAATCAATGCGGCAAAAGATAAGAAGCAAAACACAATCCCCAAGATAGAAGAAATCGCCAGAGGGACCGTAGAGAAAGCCACAATGCCGTCTACAGAATAGAATAACAGTTTCCAGAAGGACCACTTGGTTTCCCCGTGGGCCCGCGCTACATTCTCATATTCCAACCATTTCGTTCTATATCCTACCCAACCGAAGATTCCTTTGGAGAAACGGTTATACTCTTTCAAAGACAGAATAGAATCCACCATTTTCCGCTTCATCATACGAAAATCCCGGGCGCCATCCACAATTTCCGTCTTACTGATTTTATGCATCAACTTATAGAATTGACGGGCAAAGAATGACCGAATGGGCGGTTCCCCTTTTCGGTCTACACGACGGGTAGCCACGCAATCGTAAGGTTCACGCTCTAAGGTTTCCAGCATTTCCGGAATCAGTGACGGCGGATCTTGCAAATCCGCGTCCATAATGGCTACAAAATCGCCGCGACTGGCTTCAAGTCCGGCAAACATAGCCGCCTCTTTTCCAAAATTCCGTGAAAAAGACACGTACCGAATCCGTTCGTCTTCCCCTGCCATACTCCGAAGCACAGAAAGGGTCTCGTCCCGAGATCCGTCATCCACAAAAATAAATTCGAATGTGTACCGGTAAAGTGTGTCGGCAACTTCCGTAATGGCTTGCCAAAAATATGGCAAAGACTCCTGTTCGTTGTAGCAAGGTACAATAATACTGACTTTCTTCATACCAAAATCCCCTCTCCTTCCAAATGACAGGTCTTCAGCAGCCGTTTGAAATCGTCCGGCACCGGCGCTTCAAAGGTCATCTTCTCCTTGGTAACCGGATGTTCCAAGATCAATTGCATCGCATGAAGTGCTTGTCCCGCCATTCCCCGGGCATTTTTAATCCCGTATACAGGGTCTCCCACTACAGGATGTCCCAAATATGCCATGTGTACGCGAATTTGATGGGTTCTTCCGGTTTCCAGTTTACAACGCACCAACGTGGTACGGCTTTGATAATTGCGTTCCAACACCGTATAATGTGTTGTTGCATCTCGACCCTTCTCCGTGACACACATTTTCTTTCGATCTTTCAAACTTCTTCCGATTCCGGCACAGATGGTGCCCTGGTCTTCTTTCACAATGCCTTCCACCACCGCCACATAAATGCGGTGCATGGAATGGTCTTTCAGTTGAGCAGACAAAGCAATATGGGTTTGATCATCTTTGGCTACCACCAAAAGTCCCGTAGTATCTTTATCAATGCGATGTACAATCCCGGGTCGAACCACACCGCCGATGGCCGACAAATCTTTACAGTGATACAAAAGGCCATTCACCAATGTGCCCGTAGGATTGCCTGCTGCCGGATGCACCACCATCCCCCTCGGTTTGTTAAGAACAACAATGGCGGCATCTTCATAAACAATGTCTAACGGGATATCCTCCGGTTCTGCACAGGTCGGCTCCGGTTCCGGAAGTAAAATGCGAATTTCATCTCCCATCTTCCCCTTTCCGCTGGCCTTCCCCAATTTACCGTTCACCCAAACTCGCTGGGTTTGGGTGAGTTTACAAGCACGGCTTCTGCTTGGAATGGCATCCGGAAATAAGCCGGGCAGAATCGCATCTAACCGAGTATAATCCGCATCCGCAAACGCGATGCATTCTTCCTCTTCCAAGCAATCATTGTATAGGGGCATCGTCACCCTCCGTTTTCTTATCAGAAGTTAAGAAACGCGCTGCCAAGCTGCCTTCTTTAAACAGTTTGTGCTCCGCTTTCGTAGCAAACAGCACCAAAAACATCAACAGAAAACAGCCGCAACAAATGCATATATCCGCCACGTTGAAACTGGGGAAATCGTAGGTGCCGAAGCGGAAACTTAAGAAATCCACCACTTCTCCACGGAAGATTCGATCCACCAAGTTTCCTATCGCTCCGCTGATAATCATCAAATAGGAGGCCGTAAACCACTTGTGTGTAGACACAGAAATCAAATAAGTCAAAAGGATGCATGCAATCAATGTAACACAAGAAAGCATCCAGGTATGATCAGCAAACACCCCCCACGCCGCGCCGGTATTCAGCACGTGGGAAATAGAGAAAAAGTCCTCAATAACCGGTACCGCATGACCGTAGGGAATTTCTACGGTAATTAACCATTTGACAAACTGGTCTAACAGTACCAACGCAATACAAATTGCGGTATAAATTATACTTCTTATAATTGCCGGCTTCTTCATAACCTGCCTCCTCGCTATAAACAGACTTTATTATACTGGACAGGCAAGATTTTTGCAAACACAGTATCCAACATCAAAGAATCCCAATCATACCGGACATTGCGCCCGTGGTACCACGGTCTCGTCTGTGGGAGAAGAAAAGGTCTTCCCGTTGGAACGTACACGTTTGATCCCGTCGAATCTGCTTTGCCGGCACACCACTTTCCAAAAGCGTTTCATAGACAAAACCGGGGACAGAAAGATGCCATTTTACCCCCATCTTCTGACAGAGCGCCGGATTCCCTATGAAATTTGGGAAAGCCTCTCCAAAAGCCACATACACGTCTTCATCCACTTCGAATGCCGCCAAACTGATTGCCGGCCCAATAATGGCCTGCAAATCTTCCGGACGGGTGCCAAAATGTATGCCCATCGCTTCCACAACCGCTTGCGAAATCCGAAGTGCCGTACTGCGCCAGCCGGAATGAATGGCCGCCACCGCGCAATGCACCGGATCAAATAAGAAAATCGGCGTACAATCTGCGTGCACGGTACAAAGGGTAATCCCCGGCGTCTCGGTAATCATGGCATCGTAGGTACCGTTTTTATTCAGGCCGGCATTGTTCCCCGTCACCAAAAGTACATCCCGACCGTGAACTTGTTTCACGCCCGTCAGACCATCAAAATCCACACCTAATTCCAAGGCGGCACGTCGGTAATTCTCCAGAACGTTCTCCGCGTTTGGCTCTCGACTGAAGCTCATATTCATGGACTCCGCAGGAAAAGGAGACACGCCCCCTGCCCGTGTGGTGAATCCGCACCGAATCCGACTATCTCCAAAATCATACCGAATCATACGTACAATCCTCTAAGTGTGCGAATTTCTGCACCGTATCCCTCTAATTCATTGGGGGTTTCCAAGAAGAAAGGCAAATTCCGCAAAGCAGGATGATTAATAATCCGGGTGAAAGCTTCCAGTCCAATAGAGCCGTCACCAATCTTCTCGTGGCGGTCTTTGTGGCTTTGGAAAGGATTCTTGCTGTCGTTAATATGAATAGCTTTCAATCGTTCCAGGCCAATGACTCTGTCAAATTCTTCCAGCACGCCATCTAAATTCTGCACAAGATCGTATCCCGCGTCATACACGTGGCAGGTATCCATACACACGCCCAAATGGTCCTGCAGTTCGCAGCCTTGAATAATGGCCGCAATTTCTTCAAATCGGCCGCCCACTTCACTGCCCTTGCCGGACATGGTCTCCAAAAGTACTGTGGTGGTTTGTTCCGGTTTCAAAATATCATTTAAGCAAGCGGTAATCAATTCAATCCCTTTCTCAATGCCCTGCCCTACGTGACTGCCCGGATGGAAATTGTACAAATTCCCCGGCGTATACTCCATCCTGGAAAGGTCATCCGCCATGGTGTTCCAGGTAAATTCCCGCACGTAAGCTTTCTCTGCACAGGGATTCAAGGTATAGGGTGCATGGGCCAGAATCTTCCCAAATTGGTGCGTTTCCATCAGCGCACGACACTGAGCCGCATCATCCGGGTCAATGGCTTTTGCCTGGCCGCCTCTTGGATTCCGGGTGAAAAATTGGAATGTATTTGCCTCTATGGAAAGTGCCTCCCGGCACATATTGGCATAGCCTTTTGAATTAGAAAGATGACATCCGAT
>JAFYOJ010000021.1 GCA_017560225.1 Clostridia bacterium | reverse complement strand
CCGGGAGAAGTGACCGCAAGTTTCGCAATGGTACGGTCAATTTGCAGGCCCAATGTAACGGCAAATGTGTAGGCCATGGTGCAATCGGTCAAATTCTTTTGCAGATCTTTGGATTCCAAACGGGTGTAGCCTAAATCCAGTTTGCCGGTGGGCAGCAACCGTACCAGTGATTTTGTATAACAGTATTTGGGCTGTATTTCTTGTGCCACCAAGGGGGCGTATTCTTCAATCCACTGTTCTGCGGACTGGGCGGGTACCCCTAAACGGTAGGCCGCTTCTTTAACGTTTAATACAATTTGCTCTACTTGAAAAGATCCTGCACAAACGGATATCATACGGTACTCCTTACTGAATTAAATAACAAACATTGTCTTGGATGGCTTTGGCTACATCCGGTTTGTTCATCGAATATACGTGTACTGCATTGATGCCGTTTGCGAATAAATCTACAATTTGCTGGGTGGCAAAGGCAATTCCTGCTTGCTTCATGGCTTCTGCGTTGTCGCCGTATCGGTCAACAATCCGCAAGAACTGCTGGGGAAGTTGATTGCCGGAAATGGCACAAATTCGTTTGATTTGGTTGGCGTTGGTGACAGGCATAATACCGGCGACCACCGGTACGTGAATGCCTGCACGCAGGGCGCGATACATAAAGTTATATAAAATATTGTTATCGAAGAACATTTGCGTGGTCAGGAATTCACAGCCCGCATCTACTTTCTTCTTTAAGTTGTCAATATCGTCATGGGCATTGTTGCTTTCAGGATGGTTCTCCGGATAGCAAGCGCCGCCTACACAGAAATCAGAGTCAAAACTTTTAATTTCTTCAATTAAGTCGGAGGCATAATGATAGGTGGGATCGGTCAATATCTGACCTTGGGGAATGTCACCACGAAGTGCCAAAATATTTTGAATTCCGGCTTGTTTCAGGTTCGTCAGCATTTGCTGTACGTTTTCTTTATTTGATGAAATGCAGGTTAAATGGGCAAGGGGTGTAACGCCTTGTTTTTGTAAGTTCTCTGCAATTTGTACCGTGTATTGGGAGGTACCGCCGCCGGCACCGTAAGTCACACTCATATAACTGGGTTTCAGCGTGGCGATTTCCGTTACAGCCTTTTGTACCGATTCAAAAGAATCACTGGTCTTAGGCGGGAAAACTTCAAAAGAAAGACTGGGCTTGGCCCCTGTCAAGATGTTCGTTAATTTCATAGTGGGTTGCATCTCCTTTCCGCAAGGTTGCGGTTAGGGGATATTATAGCATAATTGGGAGGAGAATGGAAATTATTTTATTCTTCTTGGATTATCAGTGCGACCTAAGATATAGTCGGTGGAAACCTTGTAAAAATCTGCTAAAACAAGTAAATATTCCAAGGGGAGATTCTGCACGCCGCGTTCATAACGAGAGTATACAGTTTGCTGAATTTTCAACATTTCTGCAATGTCCGTTTGCTTCAAATCATGGTCTTCGCGAAGATCCCGAAGGCGCTTGAAATGCATGGCGTTTCACTCCTTTGCTATGAATTGTAAAATGGAAAATTTTACCAACACTATTAAATTTGACTTTATCACACTTGCGTTTAGAAATGGTGTTTTAGAACGGAAAAGTACTAAAATATTTTGGTGTGGGTAAAATTAAGGGGTGTAGTTGCCATTATACCCATAAAATTTGCATTTCTGGGTATTTGGTAGACAAAACGTTATATTTTACCCGGAAAGTCCTGGGATTACTTCTGATGCTGGGTATTTTGCTGAGTTATTTATAGAAAATACCCGGCGCACCAAACATTCAGACGTTTGGGAAATAATCTTCACAAAAAATGGGAAATATGTTTCAATGATAGAGCAAAATCAAATAAGGGGGAGATTTATTTATGTTTTACAACCAAATGTTAAAGGAACAACAGCGGATTTTGCGAGAAATTCGTGAAAAAGAGGACTGTATTGCTCGTTTGCCGGCGGGCAAACTCTGTTGTGCACGTAATGGAAAATGGGAAAAATGGTATCAACTTGTTGATGGGAAAAGAATATACATTCCAAAATCCAATCAACTCCATGCGGCAAGATTAGCCTATAAACATTATTTGATTGCGGAAACGCAGGAGTTACAACAAAAATTAGAAGCGGTGGAAATCTACTTGCAAAAATATCCTCAAAAATCCCCCGCACAAGAATTGGTGGAGAGTCCTGCTTATCAGCCGCTCCTTCGGTTTTTTTTGCGGCCGGAGGATCAAGCACTCCAAAAATGGACTCAAGCCCCTTTTGATCAAAATCCGTACCGCACGGAGAATAAAGTCCATCGCGTGTCTTCGAACCTTTCCGTTCGGTCTAAATCGGAGGCGATGATTGCATCCAGGTTACAAATCCACCGCATTCCTTTTCGTTACGAATGTGTTTTGTACATAAATGGTAGACCTTTATATCCGGATTTCACCATACGGCATCCTCAAACAGGAGAAACGTATTACTGGGAACATTTAGGTCTTTTGGAAGACCCTGCGTACAGTCAGCGAGCAGGGGAGAAAATTGCACTGTATGCGAAGGGCGGGATTTATATCAATCGCAACTTGATTCTTACCGATGAAACACGATCAATTCCACTTTCTATCAGTGAAATTGATCGGACTATTTCAGATTATTTTTTGTGTGCGTAAGACGCCTTTTGTGGTTGCGTCTTACGGGCAAGCCGTGGTATACTAAATAAGATTGTTTAATTGTTTGGAAGGACGGATTGGAAAGGCATGAGTCGGCTGAAGATTCTGAAAGTAGAAGCTTGCAAAGAAACGAAGAAATTCAAGATTTACACCGAGAGTGATACGGTGCTGACAGATCTTGAATTGGATCGTTATAAGCAGAAATTCCAGCAAACTTTAGGTTACCAGGATATTGAATTGTTCGTGGAAATGCCGGAAGCGCCTGAAATGGAATTGCCGCCTCCGCCGGAGGTTGTTCAAGTGGAATTCAGTGCGGACGAATACGAGAAACAGCAACAAGAACATATTAAACAAGCGGCCAGAAATATGGCTAAGTCCGGTGGCTCCTATAGCGGTGGGGATGGAAATCCTGTAAGCGGAGGAGGCAATTTTACGCCGCGCGGAGGCGGCTGGTACAATGGGAAAGGTGACGGCAAATCGTCTAAGAGAAAGCGGATTGCACCTGCAGAAGGGGAGAAACCTAAGCAAGATGCAGAAGGAAATGAGATTCTTTTAGGTGTGGATTTCTATGACCCTTTCACGCCGATGAAAGACATTACTATGGATTCCGGTTGCGTAGCTGTGAGAGGTCGCATCTTTAATTTTGAAACCAAGCAAATTCCCAGCGGATCCTATATTGCAACGATTCAACTTACCGATGACACCAACTCGTTGGCTGCCAAGTTCTTCTTCCAGGAAGCAGACTTAGAATATGTGACAGGGTTCCTAAAGAAGAATAAATACGTACGTATGTATGGGGATGCGGCAATTGACAAATACACCAGAGAATTGACGCTTTCCGTAAAGAGTTTGATTGTTGCAAAACAGAAGAAACGGATGGACAATGCACCGCGCAAGCGAGTGGAACTTCATTTGCATACTTTAATGAGTTCGGTAGACGGTATTACCCGCCCGGGACCTTTGCTGGAAACATTGATTTCATGGGGTCATCAAGCCGTTGCCATTACAGACCACGGCGGCGTACAGGGCTATTCGGAATTGACCAGAATTTACAGATCGGATTATGCCAAGGAAATCGCCCCTGATTTTAAGATTCTGTATGGGTGCGAGTGTTATTTATGTGACCGTACACCGGATATGAATCATGAAGAAGCGAAGAAATTACCTACGTACCACTGTATCTTATTGGTACAGAATACGGTAGGCCTTAAGAACTTATATAAATTGATTTCCAAGTCCAATTTGGACTACTATCATAAACGTCCCCGGATTCCTCGCTTTGAATTGCAGGCCCATCGTGAAGGTTTGATTGTGGGCAGTGCTTGCTCGGAAGGCGAATTGTACGAAGCAATCCTCAATGGAGAACCGGAGGAAAAGCTTTTGAAGATGGCAGATTTCTACGACTATTTAGAAATTCAGCCTGCAGAGAACAATATGTACTTAGTGCGAAACGGCACGGTTTCCGGGTTGGACGAGATTGAACGACATAACTTACATATTGTATCTTTGGCTGATCAGTTAGGAAAGCCAACGGTAGCAACCTGCGACGTACACTTTTTGAATCCGGAGGATGAAATCTACCGCGCTGTATTGCAGGCGGGACAAGGCTATGATGACTTTGCCAACCAACCGCCTTTGTATTTGCGTACCACGGAGGAAATGCTGGAAGAATTCAAGTATTTAGGTGACCGGGCAGAGGAAATTGTTATCGACAATACTATTAAGATTGCGGATATGATTGAGAAGATTAAGCCGGTACCCGATGGCAACTATCCGCCCAGTATTCCCGGTTCCGATGAGAATTTGCGGACCAGTGCTTATGAGAAAGCGTACAGCATTTACGGCAATCCTTTGCCGGAAATTGTGGAGAAACGTCTCACAAGAGAATTAGACTCCATTATCAATAACGGATATTCTATCATGTATATTACCGCCAAGGAATTGGTAGCAGAATCTGCCAGAAATGGTTATCAGGTGGGTTCCCGTGGCTCCGTAGGATCTTCTTTGGCCGCTTACATGGCAGGCATCACGGAAGTAAACTCGTTGCCGGCCCACTACCGTTGTCCCGATTGCGGCTATTATGAATTCCATGAGAATGAAGGCTACGACTGTGGCTTTGATATGGATCCGAAAGACTGTCCCAACTGTAACAAACCCTTAGTACGAGACGGTTATGATATTCCCTTCGAAACGTTCCTTGGTTTTAAAGGCGATAAAGTTCCGGATATTGACTTAAACTTTGCCTCGGATGATCAGCCCAGCGCCCATCGTTATACGGAAGTGCTGTTTGGTAAGGGGAACGTGTTCCGTGCAGGTACGATTTCCGGTCTTGCGGATAAGAATGCGCGAGGATACGTGCGCAAGTATTTGGAACGTACGGGTAAGATGGTCAGCGAAGCGGAAATTGCCCGTCTTGCCAGCGGCTTTGAAGGTGTTAAGAAAACCACCGGTCAGCATCCGGGCGGTATTATCGTCATTCCCAGGGATAAAGAAATTTACGATTTTACGCCCATTCAGCACCCTGCAGAGAAGATGGACTCAGATACCATTACTACTCACTTTGAGTTTAAGTACCTTCATGATACCTTGCTGAAACTGGATATTCTGGGACACGAAGGTCCCGCGATGCTGAAACTTTTGGAAGAGTTTACGGGCATTGACAGCTTGAAGGTGGATATTAACGATAGCCACATGTTGTCTATTTTCAACTCGCCGGATGCCTTGAATATGGATATGGACAAGGTGAAGATCAGTGTGCAGTTGGGTACGTTGGGTATTCCGGAAATGGGTACGAATTTTGTTATGAAGATGCTGACGGAAACCAGACCCACCAAATTCTCGGAATTGGTTCGTATTGCAGGTCTGTCGCACGGTACGGACGTGTGGACCGGTAATGCGCAGACGTTGATTCAAGACGGAATCTGCACTCTGTCGGAGGCCATTTGTTGCCGCGACGATATTATGCTTTATCTGATCAATATGGGATTGGATAAGAAGATGTCCTTTGATATTATGGAGAAGGTTAGAAAGGGAAAGGGCTTGACACCTGAATGGGAAGCTGAAATGCGGGCCCATAAAGTGCCGGAGTGGTATATTGAGTCTTGTAATAAGATTAAGTATATGTTCCCGAAAGCTCACGCCGTTGCGTACGTTATTTTGTCTTTGCGTATTGCTTGGTTCAAGGTTTATCAGCCGGCTGCTTATTATGCGGCGCGTTTTTCTTTGAAGATTGATGACTTTGATGCGGCAAATATGATTCACGGGTTGGATAAGGCTTACGGTCAGATGTCTTTGATGAATTTGATTGGTAAGAATGCGGTGCAACTTTCGGATATGGGTGATGATGAGGATGAAGAATCTTCTTCTAAGGGCAATGGGGAATTGTCTGCGAAAGAGAAGAGTTTGGCAGCAATTTATTACTTGCTGGTAGAATTGTATGCACGAGGCCTTTCGTTCTTGCCTATGGATATTTATGAGTCGGATGCGAAATATTTTAAACCGACGCCCGATGGCATTCGTCCGCCTATTGCGTCTTTGCAAGGTGTGGGTGAGTCCGCGGCTTTAAGTATTGCGAAAGAGCGGGATCGAAGAAAAGCACTGGGAGAACGATTTATTTCTATCGAAGATTTCCAAATGAGTACGGGTGTTAATAAAGCGGTTGTGGAAGTGCTGCGAGCAGAAGGTTGTTTTGGCGGACTTCCGGAAAGTAACCAATTGTCGCTGTTCGATACCCTGTGATTGACAATAAACAGACACGATTTTACCACATACAGATGGTAGTATGGATTTTATAAGGAGGCGTGTACAATGGAACCTATCAAGATGTTGATTGCGGATGATAATAAACAAATTACTTCAGTTCTTGCGGAGTATGCTAAGAAAGAAGGCTATTTGGTGGCACTGGCCCATGATGGGGAAGAAGCGATGACACAATTTGAAATTTTCCGCCCGGATATTGTTTTGTTGGATGTGATGATGCCCAAACGGGATGGATTTGAGATTTGTAAAGAAATTCGCAGAGAATCCAATGTGCCGATCATTATGATTACGGCCCGTGGCGAGGATTTTGAGAAGATCATGGGATTGGATATTGGTGCCGATGACTATATTGTAAAGCCATTCTCCAACGGAGAGGTGATGGCCAGAGCCAGAGCTGTCCTGCGTCGTGTGAATGTGGCATCTTCCGGCAGTAAGATTTTCACCTGCGCGAACCTTACCGTAAACCTGGAGAATTACGTAGTGGAGATTGACGGGAATCCCGTAAAGCTTACCAAGAAAGAAATTGAAATTCTTTGGACGTTGGCGACGAATATGAACAAGGTGTTCTCTCGGGACGTGATGCTGGACAAGTTGTGGGGATTTGATTTCTACGGAGACAGCAGAACGGTGGATTCCCATATTAAACGTTTGCGTTCTAAGTTAGATGAATATCCGCACGAACAGTGGGATATTGAAACCATTTGGGGTGTGGGTTACAAGTTCGCACAGAAATAACACGGGGTTACGTACGGTTATGGGAAGGACTTTCAAATTCGGCATTGCAGGGAAATTGGCCATCTATCTCATCACAACGCTGTTGATCTTCGCGATTGTGGTTGGGGTGGCGTTCTCTTTGCTTTTTCACCGTCATGCAGAGTCCATTTACATGGAGAATATGGAACGTACTGCCTACAGTATTCGAGATATGATGGCGGCACTTGCCAGACACCAAGGATCTATTGTTATTGGGGAGGGGAATTCCTCTCCGTCTGACCGAGATGAATTTGCACCGGGCAGCGGCGGTGAATTTAAGTTAAGTCGTGATACATTCAGCCGGTTGGTGTCGGGACTTACTGATTCTACCGTATGGATGGTTGCGCCCAATGATCAAGGAGATTCCTTTGATTTGCTTTTCTTGTTACCCCAAGATGGCACAAAACACTATAATGACACCGATTATACCCACCTAGATACGGATGTCCAAGTGTTTATACAGCAAATTTATCAAGGGAAAGAAGGCAATACTACTCTTTTCTCGGATCTAATGGGAAGAAGAACGCTGACAGTGGGTGTGCCTATTTTACGAGAAGATCGGTCTGTAATGGGTGTTGTCTTGATTCACAAGGCATCTTCCACCATGATGGAAACGTATCAAGGTGGATTGATGATTCTATTTATGAGTATTTTGATGGCTATGTTGATTGGCTGCGGTTGCTTGGCTTTGGTTGTACGAAAATTCTCGAAGCCTTTGGTGCGAATCAATCAAACGGCATTACTCATTTCTGAGGGGGATTATACGGCACAGTCTAACGTCCGCAGTTATGATGAAGTGGGCATGCTGGCAGAAACCATTGATGCTATGGGCGCTAAATTACAGGCTGCCAGTGAAGAAAGCGCGCACTTAATGCAGCTTCGTCAAGAATTCGTGGCCAATATTTCCCATGAACTTCGCACCCCGGTTACGGTGATGCGTGGATCCTTGGAAGCACTTTGCGACCACGTGGTGACAGAGCCGGACATGGTAGCGAAGTACCACCGGGAATTGCTGAAAGAAAGTGTGTATATGCAGCGTTTGGTAAACGACTTATTGGATTTATCCCGCTTGCAGAATACAGGATTTTCCATGAATATCCAAACGTTTAATTTGTTTGATTGTATTAGTGATAGTGTTCGAAGTGGTCGCCGCGTAGCGGACAACCGGCAAATTACGGTGGATTTTGAATATGACAGTACGGAGTGGATGTATGAAGGGGATTATGACCGGATTCGTCAGATGTTGTTAATTGTACTGGATAACGGAATTAAGTTCACGGAAGTGCCTGAACATCCTGTTCGAGTGGTGTTTAAACAAGGGGTTGTTTCAATCACCAATATAGGTCCCGGCATTCCGGAACAGGAACTATCTTCTATATTTGAACGTTTTTACAAATCTCGTTCTGAGACAAATAAGAATGGCACCGGATTGGGTTTGGCGATTGCAAAACAGATTGCAATTCGACATAGTGTGGGTATTTCCGTACGCAGTATTCCGGGGGGAAAAACTACATTTTGGTTTGATTTCAATATACGTCATAAGAATTCGTAAGGGGGATGCGAAATGTTTGATAAACAATGGCTGGTTCGGACCAATCAAGAAAAGTATGATAGAACGATGCTTTTATCTTCCAGGGGAATTCCGGAGTATCAGCAATCATCCTTCTTAAATCCGTCTTGTGAGGATTTAGAAGCGCCTTCAAATCCGGTTTGTATGCCGGAAATTGTGGAGCGAATTTTGGAAGCCTGTGATACGGGGGAACCGATTACGGTTTTTGGTGATTATGATGCAGACGGCATTACCGCGACCACGATATTGGTCCATTTTCTTCGCTATTTTCTTCAAGGCAATGTGAATTATTACATTCCGGATCGTTTTACAGAAGGCTATGGTATTTCGGTGCAGGCGGTAGAACGTTTGAAAGAACAAGGAACCTCCCTTATTATAACGGTGGACAATGGGATTGCGGCGCATTCGGCCATGGCGCGCGCAAAAGACTTATCTATGGATATGGTGATTACGGATCACCATCAATGCCCGGAACAGTTACCCGATTGCCCCTTGATCTTGAATCCTCATTTGTTGGGAAGTGGTTTCCAATATACCGATCTGGCAGGTGTTGGCGTTGCGTATACGCTGATACGAGCATTAGGAGAGTGTATCGGTATTGAAGAAGAACTGTATATGTATCTTCCTATTGTGGCATTAGGCACCGTGGGGGATTGTATGCCCCTTACCGGTCAGAACCGTATTGTTGTCCATGAAGGTCTTCTCCGTATTGGGAAAGAGGATACATGGATGGGGTTGACTGCGCTTCTTCGCAAGAGTGGCTACGAATTGGAAAAAGGGAAAGTACTGACTACTGCTGATTTGGGTTATCGCGTTATTCCTAAATTGAATGCGGCCGGCAGATTGGGAAATGCGGCTCGCGCGGTGGAACTTTTGCTGACGACTGACCCCGTTTGTGCAGATGTTTTATCTACAGAATTGTTGGAAGAAAATCAGAAACGACAAGAAACAGAAGCTCAAATTTACCGGGAGGCGATTACAAAGGGACATCTACTGAGTGGGGAAGATGACGCTTGTGTGATTGCGTCTGGGGAAGACTGGCATCATGGTGTTATTGGTATTGTAGCTTCTCGACTGGTGGAACAATATGGCAAACCGGCCATTGTGTTAGCCCGAGATGACCAGTGGGATGATGGAATCATACGTTTGAAAGGATCCGCACGCTCTGTACCGGGTTTTAATATTTATGAAGCACTGACGGCTTGTTCTTCTTTCTTGGATAAATTTGGCGGACATGAAATGGCTGCCGGACTTACTGTTCAGGAAACGCAAGTTTCTAAATTGATTGAGATGCTCAATCAATATGGGCGTGATGTTTTTGCAAAGAAGTGGGTGCCACCGCATATTTTGGCAGATGGCATTCTGCGGCCCGAACAAGTCACCGTGCCTTTTATTCGAGAACTCTCTCAAATGGAACCCTTTGGGGAGGGGAATGAACAACCTATCTTTATTCTGACGGATTTGTTTGTTGCGAAGACCACGATGGTGGGGAAAGAGGGCAAACATTTGCGCGTGACTTTCAAAAGCCAGGATTCTGAAGGAAATACTGTTTTCCTGGACGGAATTGCCTTTGGCGCAGGCCATAAGATTGCTGTCGTGAAGGCGATCTCTTCTTGCAGTGTACTGTGTACACTGGAAATCAATCAATGGAATGGGATTGAACGACCTTCTTTGCGCATTTTAGATATACAGGATTTCCATATTTCTATTGAAAAAAAGACACAATGTCTGTATAATAACGCGTATACTACCTTTGAAGACTTCACGTTGAATCGTGATATGATGAAGGCAGTATATAAGGCGATTGTCAGTTTTGGTGCCCAGTGGACTGTAAATGATTTGCAGAAACTGTGGGCACTCTTATGCAGAGCCGGTATTTCATGTTCTTGGTACAGACTTTTGTCCGCTATTTCCGTTTTTCAGGAAATTGGGTTGGTCGTACAGTCTGCGGAGAACACTTATATGTTCAAGAAGACGCAGGATAAATTCAATCTTGCTGAATCTTCATTGTATCGCGCCCTTGCATCCCAGAACTGAGAATTAGCCCGTAGTATACAGACTAAGAGGGTGAGCGCGTGGACTTTTCTGCTAATTATGATGCTGATTTCAAAAAGTTATTGGAGAAATTACGGAAGCACAATCCGGATGCGGATTTGAGCTTGCTGGAGCGCGCTTATCATTTGGCGGATGACAGCCATCAAGGACAGAAGCGCAAGTCCGGAGAGCCTTTTGTGATTCATCCTGTTGCCGTGGCTTCCATGCTTGCCGATATAGATATGGATTTGCCTTCTATTATTGCCGGTATGCTTCACGACGTGGTGGAAGATACGCCGGTTACATTAGAGCAAATTCAGGAAATATTCGGTGCGGAAATTGCGCACTTAGTAGACGGTGTTACAAAATTAAAGCGTATTCCTACCAGTACCAAGGAAGAGTTGCAGGCAGAGAATCTTCGTAAGATGTTCTTATCTATGGCATCCGACATTCGTGTTATTTTGATTAAATTAGTGGACCGTCTGCATAATATGCGGACACTTCAGTATGTCAATACGGATTCTCAAATTACGAAAGCCAGAGAAACCCTGGAAATATATACACCTCTTGCACACCGATTGGGTATGACCAAGATTAAGTGGGAGTTGGAAGACCTTTGCTTTAAGTACTTAGAGCCGGAGGCTTATCGAGAATTAGAAGTTCAGATTCGTCAGAAGCGAGACGAACGGGAAGAATATATTCGCAACGTGCTGGATACCATTCGTACGAAGGTGGAGGATGCCGGCATTCATGCATTCCTGGACGGACGTCCCAAACATTTCTACAGTGTCCATAAGAAGATGATCAAACAGAATAAATCTTTGGAGCAGATTTTCGATTTGCTGGCCATTCGTGTTATTGTGGATACGGTGCAGGAATGTTATACGGTGCTGGGTATTATTCATGAATTGTATACCCCCATGCCCGGTCGCTTCAAGGATTATATTGCGATGCCTAAACCGAATATGTATCAGTCCTTGCATACGACGATGATTGGCCCGGAGGGTCAGCCTTTCGAAGCTCAGATTCGTACGTGGGAAATGCATAAGACAGCGGAAATCGGTATTGCGGCTCATTGGAAATATAAAGAAGGCAAGAACGGTCGCAAAGATGCAATGGACGGCAAATTGGAGTGGGTGCGTAACCTTTTGGATAATCAGAAGGAAATTGAAGACCCCAATGCCTTTGCTGAAACGTTTAAAATGGACCTTTTCACCGATGAAGTATTTGTATTTACACCAAAAGGCGACGTAAAGTGTCTGCCTAAGGGTTCTACGCCCATTGATTTTGCTTATGCCATTCACACCGCAGTGGGTAACAATATGATCGGTGCCAAGATCAACGGCGAAATTAAGCCACTGAACTATAAACTGAACACCGGTGAATTTGTAGAGGTTATCACATCCTCCCAACCGGGACGTGGCCCCAGCCGCGACTGGCTCAACATTGTTAAGAGTTCGGAAGCCAAGAGTAAGATTCGTCAGTGGTTTAAGAAAGAACGCAGAGAAGAGAATATTGAGAACGGCCATGAAGCTGTTATGAGCGAAATTCGAAGAATTGGCATTCCGGCGGCGCACTTATTGGTGCCTGAGTGGATTGAGCCGATTCTCAAAAAGCATCGCTTTGGCTCTATTGACGATATGTATAACGTAATCGGCTTTGGGGAGTTAAGTGCGCAGAAATTTGTAGGACAGCTACATAATGAATATATTCGCCGCCAGAACGAGAAGGAAAGCGAAGAGGAAATTCTTGCTAAATTAGAGGGTAAGGACGGTGCCTCCGAAGCGGACAATCGGGAGAAAGAGAAGCAAAAGAAATCTCATTCCGAGAACGGTATTATTGTAAAAGGCATCGATAATTGTCTGGTTCGCCTTTCTCATTGCTGTAACCCGGTACCCGGTGACTCCATTGTGGGTTATATTACGCGCGGAAGAGGCGTTTCCGTACACAGAACAGATTGTCCCAACGTTCTTTCTATGCACGAAGATAACCGTATGATTGACGTGCGGTGGGCTGAAGCCGGTCATAAGGCTTATCCTGTGGACTTGTCCATTAAGGCTATTGACGGCGATGGTTTGTTGATCCAAATTGCTAACGTAATCGCAGAAAGTAAATTGCCGCTTCTTGCCATCAATGCGAGAAAGACGCGGGATAATTACGGTTTGTTTGATATTACGGTTCAAATTACGGAAAGAGAAGATTTCGACCGATTGGTGCGAAAGCTTTATAAGATCGAGAACGTATTGGACGTAAGCCGTTCAGTGCGATAAGAAGGAGATTAAGATGCGTGCAGTCGTACAACGAGTGCTGTCTTCGAAAGTGACAGTAGATGGGAAGATTTGCGGTGCTATCGGACCGGGTATGACGGTGCTGCTGGGAATTTCTAAAGAAGATACGGAGAAAGATGCAGATTATTTGGTTAAGAAACTGGCCGGATTGCGTATTTTTGACGATGCAGAAGGCGTTATGAACTTAAATGCTTTCGATGCTTTCCCGAATCAGCAACCGGAACTATTGGCTGTCAGTCAATTTACCCTTTATGGAGATGTGCGGAAAGGAAACCGACCTTCATATATTATGGCAGAGGTGCCGGAGAAGGCACGTTTGCTCTATGAATATTTTACCGCTCGGTTGAAAGCGGCGGGATTCCACGTAGAAACAGGCATCTTCCAAGCGGATATGCAGGTGGATATCCAAAATAACGGACCGGTTACCATCTTATTGGATAGTTTCAAAACATTCTAAGGAGGCACAGGCAGGATGTATACTTATAAACGTTACACACAAGGCTTGCTTGGCTCTAATACGTATATTTTGTGGGACGAAGATACGTTGGATTGCGCATTGATCGATGCAGGCAACGAGACGGAACTTGTGTGGTCTTTTATCGAAGAAAAGGGCCTTCAAGTTCGTTATATTCTTTTAACCCACGCCCACTACGACCATATTTATTACTTTGAAGAATACGCCCAAAAGGCGCCTCAGGCAGAAGTGGTCATTCATCCGCTGGATAACGATATGCTTCCCATTCCGCGCTTGAATGCTTCTGAAATATTTGGCCCGGCCAGACGTTTTAGACAAGCGGATCGTTTGGTATCAGACGGGGATTTGTTACCCTTAGGAACGGGATTTCTGAAGATTCTGCACACCCCGGGCCATACACCCGGAGGGATTTGTATTCAGGCAGATCAATCTTTGTTTACAGGTGACACTTTGTTCTACGATGGATTCGGACGCACAGATTTAGGCGCCGGCTCTGTACGGGAAATGGAAGCGTCCATTGAACGGCTTTATCAAATGGATCCGAACCTGGTTGTATTTCCGGGACACGGCATCAGCACTACCATTGGAAGAGAGGCGAACGAGAATCCTTTTATGGATTTCTGATTATGCAGATACAGTTTGGTTTTCCCGGGGAGCATCCCGGTTATCACGCATATGAAGCCTTGCAGATCTTCGGAGACGGCCATTGTTTCCCGGAGTTGATTCCCAATCAGGAAGGCATGTGGCTGAAGCAATTTTCTCCGGCAGGAGAGTTACTTCGTACAGTAAACATACCGCCTATGGAGGATCATCGTGTTTTGAAGCAATTTTTGTATGACACTTTGGTAGAAATGACCGGTTACAAATCTCCTTGGGGATGTATGACCGGTATTCGTCCGGCGAAAATCATCAATCAACTGCTGTCTAAAGGGCAGACATCGGAACAGGCGAAGGCCCATTTGATGGACTTTTATCGGATTTCAGAAGAGAAAGCGGACTTTGCTTTACAAACAGCCCTTTCTCAACACAATTTCTTAGAAGAACAGAAACAAAACCCGAAGCGCATAGGAATCTATATCGGTATTCCTTTTTGTCCCACGCGGTGCTTATATTGCTCTTTTCCCTCAAATTCCATTGGTAAATACAAGAAAGTTGTAGATACTTACCTGGATTTGCTACGGGTGGAAATGGAGGGCACTTACGCTTTAACCCAAGAACTTGGATTGGAAATTGAAAGTGTTTATTTAGGCGGCGGTACGCCCACGTCCTTGTCGGATGTGCAATTTGAACGGTATATGCAGGATGTGACGAGTATTTTCACCCAAGGCAACCCCCATCTTCGGGAGTTCTCTTTGGAGGCGGGGCGTCCTGACAGTATCACGCCGGGTAAAATGGCCATTGCAAAGTCTTCCGGGGTTACCCGTATGAGCGTAAACCCCCAGACCATGCAGGATGAAACTTTGAAACTCATTGGTCGTCATCATACATCTGCGCAAATTGTAGAAGCCTTCCAAATGGCGAGAGAAGCCGGGATGGACAATATCAATATGGATGTCATTGCGGGACTTCCGGGAGAAACTTTGGAACATTTTACCCAGACCATGTCTGCCATTCGTGCGCTGCAACCGGACGGCATCACCGTCCACACCCTAAGTGTGAAGCGGGCGGCGGACCTGAAACGGGATGAGAAGCGAGAAATGCTGGAGAATGCACAGGTGGGCGCTATGGTGGCCCATGCACGCCGGGTTTGCGGAGAAATGGGGATGCATCCATTTTACATGTACCGCCAGAAGAATATGCTGGGCAACCACGAAAATGCCGCTTACTGTCTGCCGGGGAAGGAAAGTCCCTATAATATTCACATTATGGAAGAAGACCAAACCATCTTAGCTATCGGTGCCGGTGGCGTTTCTAAAAGGGTGGAGGGGGACCGGATTGAGAGGCCTTTAATGTAAAAAGCGTGGAAGAATACATGGCCAGAAGCCAAGAAATGATGCAACGCAAGCGTGCTTTAATGCAAGGAGGCGGGTTATGAAGAGAACACGGCTCTATATTGCTTTAAGTGTACTGGTAAAATGGATTCGGTTGGTGGCCAACTTAGTATTGATGACTATTCTCACCATTTTTATGGAGGAGCTATACTTGGGCCATGCCCATAAAGCCCAGTTTGTTCGGACGATTTTGATTGCGCTGGGTGTGCTGGCTGCACGCTTCCTTTGTCAATTGCTGGAAGCCAGACTGCGTTTTCGGACAGTTTCGGCTATGAAACGAAAACTACGAGGTGAGATCTACCAAAAATTACTTCGTTTAGGGGCTTCCTATAAGGAACAGGTGCCCACGGGCAGTTTACTGCAAGATGCGGTAGAGGGTGTGGACCGATTGGAAGTTTATTACGGCACGCTGTTGCCGGATCTTTTCTACGGTGTATTGGCAACGCTTACATTGTTTGGTTATTTGTGGACGATTCATTATGAAACGGCGGCCTACTTGTTGTTAGGGGCGGCCTTGATTCCTTTTGCCATTGCGCTCACGCAAACATTGGTAAAGAGGCAAAATGCCGCATACTGGAAGCAGTATTCGAAGGTCAGTCATTTGTTCTTAGAGAATCTGCGGGGATTGACGACTTTGAAGATTTACGGCGCAGACCATGCACGCCATCAAGCCATGGAAGCGGAAAGTGAGAAGCTGCGGAAACAAGGCATGAAAGTGGCTTTGCTCAGGCTGGACACCCTTACGGTGATGGATTTTATTGCTTGTTTTGGTATGGCTTTGGCGTCCGTGTTGGCAATTTCCGGTTACATGCACCATCAGCTTCATCTGGAAGGTAGTTTACATATTTTGGTTTTGGCGGCGGAGTTCTTCTTGCCCATGCGCGTCATGGGCGAACATTTCCACCATGCCATGAAAGGCAGAGCGGCGGGGGCGCAGATTCGTCAAATGTTAGCCCTTCCGGAACGTAAATTCGGAGAAGAACAATTTCCTGCGCCCTGTGCATTCTCTTGCAAGAACGTGCATTTCTCCTATGACGGGAAAAGGGAAATTCTGCAGGGTGTTGATATGGAATTTCCGGTGGGATCGGTAACGGCGATTGTGGGGGCATCCGGCTCGGGGAAATCTACGTTGGCGGATCTTCTTATGCATCGCCATACGGGATATACCGGTACCATCTTGGCGGGGAATATCCCTGTTTCGGAAATTGAAGACGCTTCTTTATTGGCGCAAATGACGTACGTTGGCAATAAACCCTATTTCTTCCACGGCAGTGTGGGGGAGAATTTACGTTTGGCAAAGCCTGCCGCTTCCGAAGAAGAACTTTGGGAAGTATTAGATTGCGTGCAGATTGGAGATGCATTAAGACGGCGACAAGGCTTGGATACGGTTATGTCAGAGTCGGATTTGCACTTGTCCGGTGGACAGTTGCAGCGAATTAGTTTGGCAAGAGCCATTTTGCATAACAGCAGTGTGTATATTTTTGATGAAGCGACCTCTAATATGGATGCTACAAGTGAACGTGCTGCTATGGAGGCAATTTATGGGCTGGGGCGTGAGAAAACGGTTATTTTAATTTCTCACCACTTGGCCAACGTGATGCATGCGAATCGCATTTACGTCATGGACGACGGACGTGTAGCCGAGTGGGGGACCCATCAAGAACTTCTGGACAAGAAAGGTTTGTATGCACGTCTATGGTCTATGCAGCATCGCCTTGCATGCGGCGGGGAAGGAGGCGAGGCGCTGTGAAACGGGAGAATCGTATTCGGATTGCTTGTAGGTTGATCAAAATATTGGATCGACGTCGTTTCGCTATTGTACCGGCTGTTTTGTGCGGACTGATGAGTGCTTTATGTGAAGGCCTCATTCCTGCAGTAGGTGCATGGGGACTTGCGGCAATTTGTACCAAGAACGGTCATTTCCATATTGGTCCATTCTTCGGAATCCTTGCAGTACTTGGCATTTTGAGAGGCATTTTCCGTTATGGTGAAACGGCCATCAGCAGCCGTATTGCCTATAACGGCATGGCCATGCTTCGAAATAGAATTTTCACTGCTTTGCGCAAATTGGCACCGGCCAAACTCTCCGGTAAGAATCGGGGCGATTTAATTACGGTGATTATGGCAGATGTAGAGCATTTAGAATCCTTCTACGGACATACAATCGTTCCTGTGATCAGCACGGCGTTATACGCCATTGTAATTTCTGTATTTATGGCAACGTTTCATCCTGTGCTGGGTTTAATTGCTTTTGCGGCATATACGGCGGTGGGTTTTGTAGTACCTTTTGTATCTGCAGTATGCAGCAAGGGTACAAGCGAGCATCTTCGCCATCAATCCGGCTTATTAAGTGGCTATTTGCTGGACAGTCTTCGTGGCCTTACCGAAACGCTCCAATATGGTGGCAGTCTTGGACGCATGGCGGAAATGAACAAGCAAACTGACCGTATTTTGAAAGAAGAAAAGAAATTGCGCTGGCTGGAAGGCCTCAGCGGTGGCCTCACAGAAGTTTTTGTGATTGGTTTTGAATTGTGTATGGTGATGACCGCTGCCGTGTTCTATCATAAAGGCTGGATTGATTTTACCGGCGTACTGGTGCCTTGCATTTGTATGTTGGTTTCCTTTGAGCCTTGTTTGGAACTGGCGGGGATGGGCAGCAAATTGTCGAAGACACTGGCATCGGGCAAACGAATCTTGGACTTACTGGATGAATCGCCGACAGCACCGGAAATTGAGGGTGAGACGGACGTGACTTTCCGTGGTGTTCAAGTGGAGAATGTTACGGTAACGTCGGAAGGTTATCCCGTTTTGCAAGCGGTATCTTTGGAAATTCCGGAAAATGCCATTGTGGGACTTACCGGCCCCAGCAGCAGCGGTAAGTCTACGCTGCTGAAACTTTTGATGCGTTTTGGTAAACCGGATACGGGCACCATTCGAATTTCCGGTACTTCCGTGGAACAAATCAATACGCTGAATTTGCGGGAGATGGAAAGTCTGGTTACACAAGATACCTATTTGTTTGCCGACAGCTTGCTGAATAATTTGCGGGTTGCAAAAACAGATGCCTCTATGGAAGAAATTCAAGAGGCATGTAAGAAGGCTGCTATTCATGATTTTATTCTGTCTTTGCCCCATGGGTATGATACGCAAGTCAGTGAATTGGGGGATAGTTTATCTGACGGAGAGCGTCAGCGAATTGGCTTGGCGCGAGCTTTCTTGCACGGCGCACCATTCTTGCTGTTGGATGAACCTACCCGTAATTTGGACAGTTTCCATGAGGCGGTTATTCTGCGGTCTCTTCATCATCAACGAAAAGATAAGACCATTCTGTTGGTTTCGCATCGTCCTTCCGCACTTTGCATCGCGGATCAAGTGTATGCAGCGGAACGGGGACACATTCTGAAAGTGAGATAATATTAAATAGATTCCTTTATCGTTTGCGGGGCTTGGGCTTCTCATTCCAACGGTGGAATTGCTTCCCCTGTACCAAACAATGACGGCCGCTGCCGATTAAATCTTCTCGGTGGGAGAGGCGCAATGCTTCCGTCACCAATTCTTTATTCTTAGGATTTCGATATTGAATCAGTGCCCGCTGCATG
>JAFYOJ010000205.1 GCA_017560225.1 Clostridia bacterium | reverse complement strand
TGCCACGTGATGCCGTACCATATTCTTGCCATTACTTTTACAAACAAAGCGGCCAGAGAAATGCGGGAACGTACAGAGCGCTTGTTGGGCGGCGACGTGTCCGGTATGTGGCTGCATACTTTTCATGCGGCTTGCGGTAAGATTCTCCGTGCCCATGGCGATAAATTGGGTTATTCGAAGAATTTTATCATTTATGATGATGCGGAAACTATGTCTGCCATTAAAGAAGCTCAACGTCGTTTGAATATCGACGACAAAGTATTACCGGCGCGAGGGATTCGTAATGTTATTGCCCATTGTAAAGATCGCATGTTGACGCCGGAGGGTTATGCGAAGACCGTTTCTATGGATAACTACGAAGATCGGATGTATGCACAAAGTTATCGTTTGTATCAAGAAATTCTCCGAGAAAATGATGCTATGGATTTTGACGATATGATTTTGATGACGATCAAGTTGTTCAAACAAGAACCGGATGTGCTTGCTTACTATCAGAATAAATTTAAATACATATTGGTAGATGAATATCAGGACACAAACCGTGCACAGTATGAGTTTATCTCATTGTTGGCGAGAGAACATCGGAATTTATGCGTTGTGGGTGACGATGACCAGAGTATTTATAGTTTCCGTGGTGCGGATATTTCTAATATTTTGAATTTTGAGAAAGAGTATCCTGAAACGAAAGTGGTGAAGCTGGAGCAGAATTACCGTTCTACACAGCCTATTTTGGACGTGGCGAACTGTATTATTAAGAATAATGCCGGGCGCAAGGGGAAGAAATTATGGACCGATATATCCCAAGGTGAACTGCCTAAAGTTCAAGTTGGGGATACGCAATATGAAGAGTCGTATTATATTACCCGGGAAATACGTCGTTTAATTGATTCCGGTGAATATTCGTATAAAGATATGGCGGTGTTATATCGTGCCAATGCGCTCTCAAACGCAGTGGAAAGTGCACTGTTGCGTGAAGGAATGCCGTACCGGGTATACGGCGGTATGAAATTCTTTGATCGGAAAGAAATTAAAGATTTAATTGCATACCTGCGTGTATTCAACAATCCGGCGGATGAGTTGGCACTGAAACGGATTGTGAATGTACCCAAGCGGGGGATTGGTGATACCACGGTTGGATATGCATCAGACATTGCCCGCGCAGAAGGAATCACTCTTTTTGAAGTATTAAGCAGCGCAGAACAATATTCAAAACTTTCTCGTGCGGCATCCAAGATGCAGTCTTTTGCGGCATCTTTTATGGAGTTAATGTTTAAACAAGATGATCTTTCTCTTACGGATTTTGTGGATGAGGTACTCAGAAACACGGGTATGATTCAAGAATATGAGAAAGAAAAGAGCGTGGAAGCGGACGCCAAGATCGATAACTTGCGAGAATTTCTTTCTGTTACCAAGACCTATGAGGAAGAGCAAATTGCCCAGGGCAACCTACGTCCTACGTTGGCAGAATTTTTGGAAAATGTCTCTTTAAGTACGGATGCAGATCAAGACCCTTCCGGTAGTGATAATAAAGTAACTTTAATGACAATTCATAGTGCGAAAGGTCTTGAATTTCCTGTTGTGTTTGTCATTGGTCTGGAAGAAAGCATTTTCCCGTCTACGAAGTCGGTGGAAACGGCTGGTGGTATTGATGAAGAACGCCGTCTTTGTTATGTGGCGGTTACGCGTGCAAGAGAATTATTATATCTCACACGGGCAAGAGGGAGAATGTTATATGGACAGACGACTCACAATCCGCCGTCAAGGTTTTTGAATGAAATTCCGGAGGAATATGTAAGTGGACAGGCGCCAAAGCGGCGTTTTGGCGATATGGATCAGCGATCTTCCTATTCCGGCTATTCAGGTAATGATGCTTTCTGGCAAAATGTACGTGTTCAGCATGAGAAGCCTCGGCAAAAGGTGTGGGATTTTTCAAAGAAAGAGGTGCATAACACATCTGCCGGAACAGAAACATATATTACAGATTGTCAAGTTGGAGCACGTGTACGCCATAAGAAATTTGGGGATGGAACCGTAACCAAGATTCTGGGGGCAGGACAGAATAAGACATTGGAAATTCATTTTGATACTTGCGGTATGAAGCGCCTTGTATTGCTATATGCAAAGCTGATTGCCATATAATCATAGAAAAGAGAGAAAAGAAAAGGAAAAGTAAGATATAATGATATATTTTCAAATAACCGCATAAATATAGAGTTGTATTTTATGGGTAAAATGGTTATATTATACTTCGTTGTTAGCACTCTGCCACATCGAGTGCTAAACAGGGATGGTAATAAATATATTTAGGAAATAAAAGGAGGAATTTATTATGACAATTAAACCACTGGGTGATAAAGTCGTAATTAAGATGATGGAAACCGAGGAAACTACCAAAAGCGGTATTGTACTTCCCGGATCTGCAAAGGAGAAACCCCAGCTTGCTGAAGTTATTGCAGTGGGTCCCGGTGCAGTTGTAGAAGGTAAAGTTGTACCTATGGAAGTTAAGGTAGGCGATAAAGTTTTGATGAGCAAGTATGCCGGCACTGAGTTCAAGTTTGACGGTGTTGAGTATACCATTTTGAAGCAGAACGATATCTTGGCTGTTGTTGAATAATAAAACAGGAGGTTTTATAGTATGGCAAAGGAAATTAAGTTCGGTGAAGATTCCAGAAAGGCAATGGTTGCAGGTGTAGACCAACTTGCCAATACTGTTAAGATTACATTGGGACCTAAGGGAAGAAACGTTGTTCTCGATAAGAAGTACGGTGCTCCGCTCATTACCAATGACGGTGTATCTATTGCAAAGGAAATTGAGTTTGAAGATCGTTTTATGAATATGGGTGCGCAGCTTGTTAAAGAAGTTGCTACCAAAACCAATGATGTAGCCGGTGACGGTACCACAACCGCTACTTTGCTTGCCCAGGCCATTATTCGTGAAGGACTTAAGAATATTGCTGCCGGCGCAAATCCCATGATTTTGAAGAGAGGTATTGCTGCTGCTGTTGAGGCAACGGTTGCAAGCATCCGTGAAGACAGCCAGAAAATCCGCGGCCGTGAGGATATTGCACGCGTTGCTGCTGTTTCTGCAAATGATGAGCGTGTAGGTCAGATGATTGCTGACGCTATGGAGAAGGTTACCAACGATGGTGTTATCACTGTTGAAGAGTCCAAGACAATGGGTACCAACCTTGAAGTTGTTGAAGGTATGCAGTTTGACCGTGGCTATTTGTCTGCTTACATGGCTACCGATACAGATAAGATGGAAGCAATTTTGGATGATCCTTATATTTTGATCACAGATAAGAAGATTTCCAATATTCAGGAAATTCTTCCTGTATTGGAACAGATTGTTCAGCAGGGTAAGAAACTTTTGATCATCGCTGAAGATGTAGAGGGCGAGGCACTTGCAACTTTGGTTGTAAACAAACTTCGTGGTACATTCACCTGCGTAGCAGTTAAAGCTCCGGGATTTGGCGACAGAAGAAAAGAAATGCTTCGTGACATCGCAATTTTGACCGGTGGTGAAGTGATTACGGAAGAATTAGGCTTTGATCTGAAGGATACACAAGTTATGCAACTTGGTCGTGCAAGACAGGTTAAGGTTGCTAAGGAGAATACCATTATTGTTGATGGTGCGGGTGACAAGGAAGAAATCCAAAAACGCGTTCAGGCCATCAAGGCACAGATTCTTGAAACATCTTCTGATTTTGATAGAGAGAAACTCCAAGAGCGTCTTGCAAAGCTCGCGGGTGGTGTGGCCGTTATTCAGGTTGGTGCTGCCAGTGATCTGAAATGAAAGAAAAGAAGCTTCGTATGGAGGATGCTTTGGCAGCTACCAAGGCAGCTGTTGAAGAAGGTATTGTTGCAGGTGGTGGTACTGCTTATATTGATGCAATTCCGAGAGTTGCAAAGCTCTTGAAAACCACATCCGGTGATGAGAAGACCGGTGTTCAAATTGTATTGAAAGCATTGGAGGAGCCTGTAAAGCAAATTGCAATCAATGCAGGTCTTGAGGGCGCCGTTATCGTAGATAAGGTTAAGTCTTCTAAGCCCGGTATCGGTTACGATGTACTTTCTGAGAAGTGTGTAGATATGATTGCAGTTGGTATCGTTGACCCCGCTAAGGTTACAAGAAGCGCACTTCAGAATGCGGCTTCCGTATCTGCTACATTGCTTACTACAGAGGCTGTTGTGGCTGATATTCCTGAGCCGGAGCCGGCAGCACCTGCAGGTGGCATGGGTGGTATGTATTAATTCGATCCACGTAATAAAGTGATTGACAACCGGAATTTCTTTTTCGAGATTCCGGTTGTTCTTTTACTTGACAAATGCACGTTGTTTCTATATAATACACGGATAAATTAGAATACTAGTGAGGAGTGAACTGCAT
>JAFYOJ010000204.1 GCA_017560225.1 Clostridia bacterium | reverse complement strand
TCACACTTAAGTTAGATAGTCAACATGTTTTTGCATAATTTTTATTATGGAATTAAGAAGGTGAGATTATGTATTCTGTTTTTGAAAAGCTACTACTTGAAAAAGGTCTGTCTGTGTACAGAGTGGCGCAAAATACAGGCATTTCTACGGTCACTTTTACGAACTGGAAAAAAGGAAAGTATACGCCGAAAGTCGATAAACTGCAAAAGATTGCAGACTGCCTTGGTGTTTCGCTCGATTATTTAATGACCGGTGAAGACGCTAATGAAAAGAAATACTATTTTTCCGCCGCCACCGCAGAAGCGGCACAGGAAATATTCGACAACCCGGAATTGCACGCACTGTTCGACGCGGCGAAAGATAGCACCCCGGATGATCTCAAGCTGGCCGCAGAACTGCTGAAAAGGCTAAAGGCAACGAATCCGGACGGGTAGTGTACAGACACATGTACAGGAACACGGCTACCATAAAGAAAAAGGAGTGATAGCCATGAGTGTGTTTGTGTACCACATACCACTTCCAGACGGCGTGCACGAAATAGTCTTGCCGTGCTTAGACGGCCATACGGTATACATAGACAACCAACTAAGCTATGAAGCGCAGATTGAAGCGTACAGGCACGCCATAAAACACATCAAAAACAGAGATTTTGAAAAGCCAGACGTGCAAGAAATTGAGGCGGACGCACATGAAATATGAATACATACGAAAGACGTTTACGTACAACGGCAAGCGCTACACCGTCCGGGGAAAGACGGAAGAAGAAGCACTGCGCAAGCTGATCGAAAAGCAGATAGAATTGAAAAACAACGACACGCAACTGTCTGATATAACCGTCAAGACGTGGGCATACAAAGTCATGGAGACGTACAAGCCTAACGTATCGGAAGAATACAAGCGCCAAATGCTTTACCGCCTTAACGGTCACATTCTCCCCGCTATAGGGGCAAAGAAGCTGAAAGACGTGACACCGCTTGACTGCCAGCTGATCCTTAATTCACAGAAGGGCAAATCAAAAAGCCACATAGAAAAGATTTATCAAGAATTGAACTTCATTTTTTTCACTGCCGTCAAGAATGATCTGATCCGGAAGAATCCAGCGGACGGCGTGGAGAAACCGAGCGGCACGAACCGGAAGCGCCGGGCGCTGACACCAGAAGAACGCAAGCACTTGTTGGCTGTTCTCCCGTCTGACCCGCGCTTCGTTTTTTTTGCGCTCATGCTGTACTGCGGCTGTAGACCGGCGGAAGCCGCCAACGTCTTGTATGAAGACGTCAAAGAGATTGACGGCGTGGCTGTGTTGCACATTCGTGGGACAAAGACCGCGAACGCGGACAGATACGTGCCTATCCCGGACGCGCTAAAGCCTGTTCTGCTGACCAAGAAAAGCGGCCTTGTAGCCACAACGCTGTCCGGTGGCAAGCACTACTATTCTTCCTACAAACGCATGGTGGCGGCGCTTGAACGCGCCATGAATATAAGTATGGGCTGTACGGTCTATAGAAATGAACTGATCCCGCCGCTTCCGCTGGCAGAAGACTTTGTCCCGTACCTACTGCGCCACACCTATTGCACAGACTTGAAAAAAATGGGCGTAGACGTCCGGATCGCCAAGCAACTAATGGGTCACTCTAACATAACCACCACTGCAAACATCTATGACCACAACGACAACGAATCACTTCTTATTGCCATAAAACAAATGGGGCTGTCTTGATTTTGTCACACCTTTTGTCACAGGTAAACATGGTTTTATATGGTGTTTTTCGGTTTTTTGGCACGAAAGCAGACCGAAAACAGGACAAAGAGAAACAGCGGAAAGCCTTGTAAATAGGGCGTTTCCGCTGTTTTTTATATGTCTGCGCTGTAACGGGCTCGAACCGCTGACCTATTGGTTGTGACGCAAGGAAAGAATGCCTAATTTGCGCGGTTTTCTCCGTTTTTGTCACGGTTTTTGTCACAGCGCACCGCTCTTTCAAGCAGTGCCAGCACCCAGTCTGGCGGTGAACTGATCCCCGCGTCCCAGTCTTCCACCGTGCGAATAGGAATACCGTACCTACGGCAAAATTCTGCGCGGCTAATGCCAAGAATAGCCCTAATTTCTTTCGCTGTCATTGTGTCCCCCCCCCTCTCATTTTGCTCATTATAACATAAAAGCGGGGCTATTCCCAAAATGCACAGAAACTTCTGATCTCTGCACCTTTAATTGAGGCGTAGCGCCTACTGTAGACGCACGCGATATAAGCCACAAAGCCCACATCATCCATAGTAGCAGAAGAAACATGTGTTACCGTCTCTGCGCCGTCAGCAATGAAAGTTACTGTGTAGTCTCTGCCATAGCCTTCTCGCTCAATGCGCACGGCTTCTTTATACGGCATTACTGTTGATCCGTAGCGCTGATAAACTGTGTACTCCACATCAAACTCGCGGCGCACCCTGCCAGTATCCTTTTGTTTCGATTCTCTGCCCATTGAAGACTTACAATAATCCATGATACTCTCCTTTCAGTTAGACAATGTACCAACTTCCGTATACGCCCTGCGCCTGTAGCTTCTTCAAGCAGTTGCGCGCCCTTGTGTACTCGCTGACGAACTCCTTTGCAATCATAATATCTGACTGCGAATACAGCGGCTTGAAAGTGTACGGATTTATGGGCATAAACCCGCCGCGCGTGCGCCGTATGATTTCGCGGTATTCTGCAAGTTCATCCTTCCAGTCATGCCCGTCCTCATGGTGGCAATACACGAAATAACTGACCTCTTCCGCGAAAAATTCTAAATCTGTTCTTCCGTATCTTTCATCATCCGGGTAATCAGCTATAATGTCGTCAAGATAGCTACTGCCAAGTTTCTTTTGCATCTGCAATACGTTCTTGTCTGTAATTTTCATAGTGTTCTCCTTTCTGTCCGCTAAAAGAGGGCGGGTTTTCCGCCCCCTTTAGTATGATTTTTAGATTGTTTCTGCAAACTGTTTAAGTGCCTTTGCTGTGCTTGCGTATTTAATTGGTTTATTTCCTTTCTTTAGCACCCAAAAATAATCGCTCTTTTTCTCACCATATTCTTTTTGCAGATAGTATTCGTTATATGTTTCTTCGATAATAAAATCTCCACTAATATATCCAGCACCAAGATTTCCAACTTCATAATTCGTTCTTTTTGTCCACTTCATTTTTATCTCCTTTCTGTCCGCGCTGGCGCGGTCTGCATTACTTATCTTACTTGTATTATACCACGGAATACGTGGTATGTCAAGCATAAAAATATAGGGGCGTCCAAAAAAATGAACGCCCCTTGCCCGGCGGAGAGGATACCGGGCCGACTGCGACCAAAGGAGAAAGAAAGCCGCAAGTCTTCTTCTATTGGGCTTTCTTTTGTTTATGCTCCACGCGCCCTACGTGGAGAAATCTTGCAATTGGGCTTTCTTTATTTTTCAGAGGCACGCGCCCTACGTGCCCGGTCTTTGTGCCCCGGCCTTTTATTATCCGCGAACCGGGTTGCGGGAATATGTCACGTCAACTGGAATCTGTCAATAGGCACGCCGT
>JAFYOJ010000203.1 GCA_017560225.1 Clostridia bacterium | reverse complement strand
TGACATGCGCTCATCCACCGCAAATACAACGTCTCCGCCACGGCCGCCATCGCCACCGTCGGGACCGCCGGCATTTACATATTTCTCTCTATGAAATGCAACGCAACCGTTACCGCCGTTTCCGGAACGCACGATAATCTTTGCACGATCAATAAACATAGTCTCCTCCTAATAATGAAAAAAGGTCGCTTTGGTTTCATCCATAGCGACCCAATTCGAACAACTTGTGTATCGCTGTCTCAATTACGCTTCCGTAACGATTACAGCTTGCTTCTTGTCCTTGCCAAGTCTGCGGAAAGATACCTTGCCGTCAGCCTTTGCATAAAGCGTATAGTCCGTACCCATACCAACATTCGCACCGGGGTAAATCTTTGTTCCTCTTTGTCTAACGAGGATTGTACCGGCGAGAACGGTCTGGCCGTCTGCTCTCTTCACACCAAGACGCTTGGATTCGGAATCTCTACCGTTCTTAGAACTACCAAGACCCTTCTTATGGGCGAATAACTGTAAATTAATTCTGAGCATTTCCTGCACCTCCAGTTCAGCCTTCTCTAACTCTAATAAATTTCTTACCGTATGACGCTTCCACCTGTTGAAGTCCTATCACCATGGCATCTAACACACCTTGGGCTTGCAAGAGATCCTCTTGCGTATTGATGTCCGGTGTGCGGAATCGCATCCGTCCATCTCTTTCTTCATAACAGGGGTCTTTCCCGTCAAAACGTTTCGTATCGAAATATCCTACTGCTGTATAACAGATGGCACTGACAGCTGCACAAATGATGTCCTGTCCCTCTTCTGCATACCCCGCGTGCCCCTTTACGGTAAACGCAGTAACCAGCCCGGTCTCGTTACGATTAACAACAACTTCGATCATACAGATTACAGAGTGATTTTCTCAATGGAAACCTGTGTGAAAGGCTGTCTGTGACCTTGTCTCTTTCTGTAGCCCTTCTTAGCCTTATGCTTGATAATGCGAATCTTCTCGCCCTTACCATGCTTAACGACTTTCGCTGTAACAGTTGCACCCTCAACGTAAGGAGCGCCGAATGTCATAGCGTCATCTGCGGATACAGCCAATACTTTATCAAAAGTAACGGTAGCGTCAACTTCTGCTTCCAACTTCTCGATGAAAAGAACAGAACCTTCTTCAACCTTATACTGCTTACCGCCGGTAGCAATGATTGCGTACATGTGTTTGCACCTCCAAATATAAATCTCGCCTTTGTTGCGACTTGTGCGAGTCGCATTTCGTGGGCATCTGCTCTATAAAAGCGCAGCATTTAGGAGCCCCGTCAGAGCGGCACCGTCGTAGTATAACATAGTAGAACACGTAGTGTCAAGCAAAAAATATGGGCGTGGCACTTTTGAATTTTTCTATGAGAAAAAGCGCCAATCCTCTATTGGATAATCCTCTGGCAGCAAAATAACAGCCTTTCCCGGAAGCGGTTCTTCAATAAAGCGGCAACGCTCCTGTTCGTACACAAATATCCGTGCGTCATTTTCATACCTGTATTGATAGTCTTCCAACAAGCCTTCTTTCAGAGCTGTATACGCAAGCGTAATATCCTCATACCACGTAGGCGTTTCGTTGCCATAATAATCCAACAAAGGTGCTGTCACGTATCCTTCATTGTTGCGCCGAGGCGTAAAGGCTTCGATGGCAGTTTCTTCTGAAAAATCATTGTAAGAGGTGATCATAATCACCGGACGGTTTTGCTTGATGGCTTCCAGCCACCCGCGTATATAACGTTCTCCGTGATCACCCCGGTCAAAATCCCATTTATGTGTATTCGAAGTCGCAATCCAAAGGTGATTGGCATCATGGCAAGGCGTAATGCCATAAACTTCCGAGTTCTCTACCTGTGCATCGAAAGTAAAGCCCCACAGACCTTTTCCTTGTATGGACGGATCCTCCGCCCACTGAGAAACAACCCCGGTAGAATTTCGCACGGTAAACAAACGACTTGTCCAATAGAAATAATCCGAGTCCGTAAACGTAACCAAAAGCGGTTTCCCTTCCCATTTGAAATACATTTCCCGCATGCCGTATTCTTCATATAAATGCAGTACCAGTTTCTCATGTTCCCGTATGTATCCATAGCGAAGTTCCCCGCCCAAAGCAAAAGCGTAACGAGGCGCTTTGCCGGGACCGCGACGGTCAATTTCGGAAACAATGGCATCCATATTCCGTTTAATAACACCGCTGTCGGCTTCCCAACCATTGGTAATCTCAAAAATAACAAAGTCAATACAGGCTTCTTGCATCCAATCCAGTTGTTTTGTAAAGACCTCCGGATTTCCGGCACTATATTCACCAAAACGCGCAGAAACAGCACCAGCTTCCCGCTGCCAATGTAGCGCGGTTTCCGGATTATCCTGTCCCCACCATGAAAAATACCATATACCGATTTGTGAATTATAATATGACATCAAAAAACCTCTTCATTTCACTATCATTAGAATAATAAAGCATTCATTGAATAAAATCAACGACAAATTTGATTTTTAGAAGAAAATTGTTATAATAGAAAAATGTAAATTCCGCAGGATTGGACGGCAAAAATGGAACATTTAACTTCCTATTTTCATACACATACATCGGGTGCATCCAAAGATGACCTTCCCTTCACGTTGGAAAGCATCGGATGTAATTGTGTGGAAGCCGACGTTCGTACCTATCCGATTTCCGAGAAAACGTGTTCCTTTCTGTTTTGCACAGAAGGGCAATGTATCGTCGAGACAGGCAAACAGCATTTCCCCCTGGAAGAAAATACCGCGATCTGCTTGTATGCAGAGGAAGATGATCGGATCGAAATCCATTCATTTCCAACCTGTACGTACAGGCACGCCATTTTCCATGCAAGTGCTGCTCAGTACTTCATCAAAATGCTCAACCCTCCCTGTCGTATTCAACTAAGCAAACAGGATGCTTCTATATTTTCAAACTATTTTGACGAGCTATACGAAAATGTGGTGTTCGAGTTAGGCAATAAAGACATCACGCTAAATTTAGTGATCACAGAAATGATGACCTTCTTCGTGAAAAAGCACCAGGAGCGTATTCTGCAAAGTTTCCAACATCCTATAACGGAAAATTACCACTACCGACGTCCCACCCTCCCCGGCAAATCCAACGTTTCTAACAAAAATAAAAATGAAATCAATAAAGTACTATTATACATTCATAATCAGTACAACAAGCAGATCTCGTTGGACGAATTAAGCCGTATGATTCATTTCAACAAGTGCTATTTTGTAAAAATCTTCAGGAGTTTAGTAGGCATGAGTCCTTACGAATATATCATCAATTTGCGTATTAACGAAGCGAAACAATTGCTGATTAACACGTCATTTAGCGTAAATAAGATCGCAGATCAGATCGGATTCTTGGATACAAACAACTTTATCCGAAGGTTCCGGTCTCGCACAGGTGTATCCCCCCTGCAATACCGAAAGCAATTTAAGCCTTAAGGCACAAAAACATAAACAAATTTTGTTCTATTTTACACGCAACAAAACAAACAAAAGCCTATACAATCTCCTTTTGTATCTTTATAATGAAATCAATGAATAAAATTTGATCATAAGGAGTGATCGTATATGGCAAAACGTTTTTCATTTAGAAAAAGCATTACATTGTTATTGGCAGTCGTATTCGTCGTAGCATCTTTCTGCGTCACGCAAAGTTTCGCAGCAGAACCCACAAACTACGTGACGAACGGATCTTTCACACCGGGCACCGGCGGACAATGGGGCGCAATTCCCGGTTGGAATCCCAGCATCGCCGTAGGATCGATGGACCTTTACTTAGGTGACTGGAATTACGGCAATGCCTCTAATTTACCGGATGGCGTTTATTTGGCATTAAGAAAGGAAACGAATCCCGGCAGTGCAGCCCTTTCCGTTTCTCAAACCGTTGCAAATCTTCCCGCAGGCGTTTATAAATTATCCGCTTGGATGTGGGCACAAAACAACGTAGATTCCTTCACGATCGCCATTTCAGACGGAACGAACACAAAAACCCTTACCGCAGTACAGGGAGACAAGGGCTACAAAGAAACCGAAATCGAAATTACTTCCGGTTCTGCCACAATTACGATTTCTGCAGATAACACCGTCAAGACGGCCTTTATGGATGCTTTGGCAGACGACGTCAAACTGGTGAAAGTCCGAGATATCAGCGCCGCCGAACCTGTTAATCTGTTGGAGAACGGCTCTTTCACACCGGGCACCGGCGGACAATGGGGCGCAATTCCGGGCTGGACACCTAGTATCGCAGTCGGATCTATGGATCTATACTTAGGCGATTGGAGCTACGGAAACCCGGCGAATTTACCTGACGGCATTTACTTAGCATTAAGAAAAGAAACAAATCCAGGAAGCGCAGCTCTTTCCGTTTCTCAGACTGTAAGCAATCTTCCCCATGGTGTTTATAAGCTTTCTGCTTGGATGTGGGCACAAAACAACACAGAAACGTTCACCATTACCATTACGGACGGCACCAATTCTAAGACGCTTTCTGCCGCCCTTGGGGATAAAGGATACAAAGAAACCGAAATCGAAATTGCTTCCGGTTCTGCCACGGTGACCATTTCCGCAAATAATGCAAACAAGACAACCTTTATGGACGCTTTGGCTGATGACCTTAAACTGGTGAAACTGCGCGATATTACAAATACGCCTTTACCTTCTCCTTCGGCGAGTGCATCTCCTTCCGTTACGCCTTCGGCGAGCGCATCCGCAACCGCTTCCGCAACGGCAACGGCAACGTCCGCACCTGTCACAGCAACCCCCGGCGCAACCAACACGCCTACCGGCGATGCATCTCTTTGGATGATTGCATTGGTCGTAATTGTTGCTGCCTCCGGCATGGTATACGTTTCTAAGAAACGCAGGGGGTGGAACGTTTGAGAAAGTTTGCTGCAGTTGTTTTAATGGCAATCTTGTTTACAACTGTTTCCTGTCAAAAACAACCGGAGGTTTATGATCCAATGCAAACAGAATCAACGCAAGCAGCGTCCACAAAGACGCCTGCATCAACAGAAACGCCTGTCCGCGATCCGTATTATTTCAATTCTCAGATCGGTATGTGGTATACAGTATGGTGGGATTCGGAGCAATCCGATCCCACGTACTTCCAACACCATTGGGTGAAAGAAACCCGCATAGAACCGGTTAAATTCGGATACTATGCAACGGACGACGACGCAAAATTAGAATATGATTTTCGTATGTTTACTCAGTGGGGCATTGATTATTTGATATTAGACGATACCAATAATCACTTAGCTGACAGCGGCAACATTGCAAATCACATCAACAAGATTTTCAAAAAAGCCAAGAAAATGGGAACGGATGCGCCGAAACTCTGCTTCGCAGGCGGTCAGCCACTGCTTCAAAACGACGAAGCCGGCATGATTCGGGAAATGGATACTTTCTACAATTATGCGACGCGCTACGCAGAGCAAACCTATTTTTGGAATGGAAAACCCTTGTTCGTGAATTTCAATATCCCCAAGAACTATTCCTGGCAAGACCCACAGAACCGTTTTACCATGCGCCCCGCAGGCGGACACACCTCCGAAGGTTGGAAGACACGATATCAAAACAACCTGATGGAAATCGGTATGTACGGATGGGTATTTGATAAACAATACGAAGGATCTGAAGTGTACGGCATAACGCCCGGTTTCTCCAGAAGTCATAACGGGCTTGCCACCTCGGTAGATCCCCTTTCCAGAGAGAACGGCAAGCGGTATCAGAAAGCATGGCTGGAAGCGATTAAAACCAATCCCAAAATGATTGTGATTGCCAGTTGGAACGACCATGCCGAAGAAACAGGTATTGAAGCCGTAAAAATTGTAAACGGTACGATTGAAGGACGAGAATATGAGTCCGAAAATCCGTACTACTATGAACAAATCACACAAGGCTATCTTGCATTGAAGACCGGATATCTGGAAGGATTTTACTACCGTGCAGAAAGCGAAACACAAGTATATCGCTATGAAAACGGCGCGTTAAAGAAGGTGTCCACGCCTTCAAAGATGACGGCAGTCATTGTGGTTCCCGATGATTATTACGCTTGGTCCGGCGTATCCCGGAATGGTTAATGCACGTTGAAAGGATGATATTATGAAGAAAATTATATCAATGATTTTAATTTTGATGCTGGTATTTTCAATGACGATACCGGTAGCAGCCACAGAAGATACACCCCACAACTATATAACAAACGGAAGCTTTGAAATGGGCCCCGGCGGTCAATGGGGTGCGATCGCAGGTTGGACAATGAATATTCCCGTGGGTTCCATGGATTTATACATTGGAAACTATTACTACGACGTAGGCAGAGATGCGTTCCCCAGTGACACATATATCGCTCTGCGCAAAGAGGCCAATCCGGACGGTGATCCCATTTCTATTACTCAGACGATCACCGATCTGCCCGTCGGCGTATACGAATTTTCTGCATGGATGTGGTCTGCAAGTAATACGGATTACTTCACCATTTCCCTGGATTCCGGCGATGATCAAGCCGAAATCGAAGGTTTCCCCGGTGTACGAGATTACGATTACACGGAAATCGCGGTCAAAAGCGGCACACTGACGATTACGATTGAAGCAGACAACGTAGACAAAAGCAGATTTATGGATGCGCTGGCCGATGATTTAAAGTTAATCAAAATTAAAGGAGAAGAAGCATTTGCCACACCGACACCTACGCAGGCGCCAACGCAGTCCCCTGACGCATCTCAGGCACCGACAGAGACGCAAGCACCGGAAGCTTCCGATCCGGGAGCAGATGACATAACCCCCACGAAGAACCCAGACAATTCCGGCAACAATCAAGAAGACAGCATCGTACTTCCCATTGTCCTGGCAATTGTAGTGGTAGTCCTGTCAGCGGTAATTATCGTTCTTGTCGTAAAACTTCGTAAGAAGAAATAAACCCATATATGTTTTGTTGCTGTATCAGAAGGGTCTTTCCCGTTATTCTGATACAGCTTTTTTATTGCCTATTTTACGAAAATACCGCATGGTCACCGCCACCAAAACAGCGCCGATCAGCGGGAAGCATCCGCACACCAACATACCGGCTTTCATCCCCGCCACGTCGCCGGAAAACGCCGAAACTTTGTCAATAATGATGCCCATAAGCTGTGGCGAAACAGAGCCGCCCAGGTCGCCGCCTGCCGCCATTAAAGCAAAGGCCGCCACTCCTACCCCGGGGATATTTTCCTCCATCATAATAAGCGATCCGGGCCAGAGCATGGACGTAAAGAGGCCGGTGAAAATGCAAGCTGCAAAGGCCACAATCACGTTTCCGGACAGCGCCACGGTAAAATAGCACACAGCCGCACCCGCCATACCGATCAAGAGCACCCGCATAATGTGTTTGCCGTATCGAGAGAATCCAATTCGGCCCGCACCCAGTAGAATGGCAAACATAGCAACGCCCAACACGTCGCCTACGGCTTTAGGAATCTGCAAAGAAGTTTCCATATAGCCCGAAATCCAACTGGACATACAACATTCTGCACAGCTACCAAAGAAGATGCAAAGAACACAAAGCACAATACCCATTTTACCCGGACGACCTTTAGAAGTCTCCCCTGTTCCCTGTTCCCCGGCAGACAT
>JAFYOJ010000202.1 GCA_017560225.1 Clostridia bacterium | reverse complement strand
TGAAACCAGTGACGGTATTTACTACGATATCGGTAAGTTCCCCGGTTACGGCAAACTGTCCCGTGCAAAATTGGATGAGCAGCTTGCAGGCGGCAGTGAGCGCGTAGGCATCAACGAAGAGAAGCGTCATCCCGCAGACTTTGCTATTTGGAAGAAAGCGCCGAAAGAGCATATTATGCAGTGGCCCAGCCCTTGGGGTATGGGTTATCCCGGCTGGCACATTGAGTGTTCTCAAATGTCCAGACAGTATTTGGGCGACCTTTTAGATATTCATACCGGTGGCGTAGACCATATTCCGATTCACCACGAGAATGAAATTGCCCAGTCCGAAGCCCTTACCGGCAAGAAGACGGTTAACTACTGGATGCATGCAGAATTCTTGCTTGTAGATAATGGCAAGATGTCCAAGAGCCTGGGTAACACTTATACCATTGATACCTTGATGGAACGCGGTTTCAGCCCGCTTGCTTATCGGTATTTCTGCTTGAATGGTCATTACAGAAACAAGCTTAACTTTACTTGGGAAGGCCTCTCCGGTGCACAAACTTCTTTGAATCGTTTGTACGAAACGTTGCTGGCGCACAAGAACGCAGACGACGTAGCCATTACGGAAACGGTGCAAGGCGACGGCCGTTATGCGGATATGAACGTAATGGACGCATGGAAACAAGAGTACGAGTATGCTTTGGCAGACGACTTGAATATTCCTCTTGCATTGAGCGTTATTTGGAAAGCACTTCGCTATCCCACCAAGAGCAAGAAGATTTATGAATTTGTATTGGCAGCAGACGAGATCTTAGGTCTTGATATGGAGGCCGGCGTAGAGGCTGCGGCGAAAGCGGCAGCAGCACCGGTGAATGCAGATATTCCGGAAGAGATTTGTAAAATGGCGGAAGACCGTATCGCGGCGAAGAAAGCAAAAGATTATGCAAAGGCCGATGAAATTCGCGATCAAATTAAGGCGTTGGGTTACGTGCTGATTGATACCAAAGACGGCACCAAGATTGAGAAAGCGTAAAGGTGGAACTTCCCATGCATTTTCCCCGAAAATGTTATGAAGAATGGTGTGATGAAGAACTGGCGGTGGCATCCCAGAAAGGGGATGCTTCCGCTTGTGAAGTTTTATTGGACCGTTATAAAAGCGCGGTACGGGAAATTGCCAGAGCGTATTTCTTGGTGGGCGCAGACGGGGATGACGTAATTCAAGAAGGCATGATTGGACTATATAAAGCTGTTTTGGGTTATGACGGAGAGCGGGATGCATCCTTCGGCACTTTTGCCTCACTGTGTATTCGCAGACAGATTGTGTCGGCAGTACGGTCCGCGGCGCGCCTTAAGAATGCGCCGCTGAATGATTACGTATCCTTATTCGGTGGGGATGGAGAGGAAGACGTACTTGCCAAGCAAGCCACGCCTAATCCGGAGGAAGATTTTATTCGACAGGAATCAGAGCAGTTGATGCGAGAGAAACTGAATCGACTGCTCAGCCAGTTTGAATGGCAGGTGCTGGGATTGTTTCTAGCGGGGAAATCCTATCGAGAAATTGCGGACACCGTCGGGAAAGATACCAAAGCCGTGGATAATGCGTTATCCCGGATTCGACAGAAATTGATGAAAGAAAATCCTGTATAAAGGAGGCGTAGTTCGGTGGAAGGAAACAACGGTAATAAGAAGAAAATCATTCTGATTTGCAGTATTTGTACGGCAGTCGTTGCGGCGATTGTTGCCGGCGTGATTTTGTTGGCGCCGATTTTGTTCCCTAAGTCTTCGGATACAGGGGCAAAGCAAGCCAAAGCGTTGTATGAACTTGGAATTTTACAGGACTACGATGGCATATACCTTGCCAAGACCACGAAACCTGCTAAGGCCTCGGAAGCGATCCTTCGTCTCCTGGGCAGCGGCGATGACACCCAGGCCGTACAATTCTACCGGTACTTGCAGATTGAGCAAGCACCGGATTTGACATTCCCTAAAGAGCAGGAAACTTTAACAGAAACGGAGGCGTACGCGTTGCTGCTGGAAGCATTGGGGTACGCTACGGCTCCGGCGCAAACACTGAATAAGGCGAAGGAAGTTGGCTTTGGCTTTCTGCGGGAAGTTCGGGACAGCGGACAAGCCTTAACCAATGGGGATTTTGCACTGATATTATATGAGGCGCTGTTGGTGCGTCCTCCAAATGCACAGAACTACCCTACGTACAGAATTTTAGGATATTTGAATAGCCAATTCAAAGAAGCGCTTCTTGCGCAAGGTTTGTATGATGCTATTCCGGAAGAATATGTGCCTTTGTTTAATGCGGGTGTGTACAAGCCGGATTCTTTTGCGCGGCTTCCCGGAAGCCAGAATGAAGTAGAGTGGGTAGCGACCTACTTGAACGTAGGAGGTACGTACGCCACTGACTATGTGGCCGCTCTTTTAAAGGATGGATGGACCAGGGAGGGAACTTACGAAGTGGAAGGAGATCCTAAGGCTACGATCGAAGTTTTGTACCGGCCGCTTACAACAGGCAGTACGCAAGAATTGGGTTTAGTGGTTAAGATGTATGCCAATAACATGGTTGAGTGGGCTTTATTCTTGAATTAAAGGAGTTTAGATATGATTCGCGGTGTGATTTTTGATATGGATGGTGTGCTTTTGAATTCGGAGCCTGCCACGGCCATTGCATCGGTAAAAGCTATGCGGGAATTTGGTTTGGAAGTACAACCGGAGGATTTTTACGAATTTGCAGGTATGGGGGAAGAGGCTTATTTCGGCGGCGTTGCGGAGAAATACGGCGGTACCTACCATGAAGATATGAGCAAATTAACGTATAAATACTATTTGGAAGAAGGGCACAAGGACATTCTTCTATTTGATCAAGTGCCGGAGATTCTTCGTACCCTTCATGCACGGGGGTATCGTCTTGGTATTGCATCCGGCGCTTTGCCTATTAAAGTAAATGCCAATATAGAATTTGCAGGTTTGCCCCGCGATTGTTTCTCTGCCATTGCAACGGCAGCGGACGTAAGCAAGCAGAAACCGGATCCGGAAATTTTCTTGCTGGCGGCCAATAGAATGGGGATCCCGCCGGAACAGTGTATTGTGTGTGAAGATGCGGTCAGCGGTGTTACAGGCGCCCTTGCGGGGGGAATGCAGGTGCTTGGCATTACCACCACGTTACAGGCAACACTCCTTTCAGAATTGGGTGCGGCATGGACATCCAATCACATTGGAAAATTGTTGGAAATCCTTCCGGATATTTCTAAAACTATTTAACTTTCCCGTAAATACTATAACGATCTGCAATCATGGCAATAAATTCGGTATTGGTAGGCTTCCCGCGTTGAGCGCTTACTGTGTATCCGAACATTCTGTCTAATATATCTGTGCGCCCTCGAAGCCACGCTGTTTCGATTGCAGTGCGGATTGCTTTCTCAATACTGGCGGTACTCTTTCCGTACTTCTTGGCAATGATGGGGTATACTTGTTTGGACAACATTCCATCCGGGAACGTTCCCATATCAATCACTAAATGAATAGCTTCCCGTAAATACGTATAGCCGGAAAGTCGGGCCGGAATACCCATATCAATTAAAAGGGTGGTTAAATCACAATCAATATCCCCAGCCTCGGCCACTTGAGAGAAGGCATCGGAAAGCGCCGGTAACATCATGGTTTGTTGCACTTGGAGCAAGTCCCGTATACGCTCTAAAACAGCATGGGGTGGCACCGGCTTTACCATATAATAGTCAATCCCTGCATCTCGCAGCAAATATGTATTGGCATCACTGATAATTGCGGACAGAATGATAATAATAGGCAGTTGTTGAATTAAACCTTGTAGCTTGGCGTCCCGAAGCTTTCGTACAATACTGATGCCGTCGAAACCGGGGAGCATCAATTCTAACAGCAATACGGTGGGTCTATCTGTAAGGACACGCTCCACGACGCTGCTGCCGTCGGAAACAATGCCGCATAGGTGGAAATCTCCGGAAGACCGGATGGTTTCAGACAGCGTATGGGAAAAATCACAAGACGCATCTGCCAATAAGATACGCGGTTCATTCATTGGAAGGCACTCCTTCTATCAAAATTGGCAGCAACGAAAACAGCGGTGCCCATCATCATACAAAATATTTTTCAAAAAATCAAATATTTCCCGGGAAATAATTTTACGGTTTTGTACATACTAACGTTTGGAGAGGAGGTTTTGTATATGAAACAGTCAAACCAATGCGGGCATCAGAAGATTGCCTGCGAAGTGAGAAGTTGTATGCACAATCAGTGTATGGAGTGTGGCAGCGGGATTACGGAAGGCGTATGTGCCTTGGCAGAAATCCGTGTGGCCCCTAAATGTGGGTGTCATACCCATCAGGCAGATGAGAGCGTCTGCGCAAGTTATAAGGCAAGAAAGTAAAATGGGTAAAAAGCCGCAGGGGTAAGATTTCCTTGCGGCTTGTACATAGAGTGTTGTATAATACACACATTGATTTGGAAAGGCGGTATTATTTATGCGCAGAGGAATCGCTTTGTTGTGTTGCTTTATGATTGTTTTAGGCTTTGGGATGAACGTATCCGCGACCACCCAAGATGCCACGTCAACAAGGGAGATTCAACCCGGCTCTTGGACGGCCGTAGACGGGCTGGGGCGTACACTGAGTTCTTCTGCGCAAGTGGGTGAGCCTGATGAAGAGAAATACGTAGGGATGTTCTACTGGAACTGGCATACCTATTTTTCTTATGCAGAACCCCGAAATATTACGCAGATTATCAAGAGCCATCCGGAAGCGCAGAATGATATCCACCATGCGGCATGGGGCGAGAACAATGTGTTGCACCCGTATTTCTGGGATGAACCGCTCCTTGGTTATTACCGCACCGATGATGCCTTTGTTTTGCGGAAACATGCAGAACTTCTGGCAGACGCAGGGGTCGACTATATTGTATTTGACTGTTCCAATGGCACTGAAATCTTTAAGAGCGGGTGCGAGGACGTGTTGGAAGCTTTTGCGCAAGCCAAGGAAGACGGCGTCAACGTACCCAAGATTTCCTTCTTGCTTAGCTGGTACGATACCAATTGTCGTGTGCAGTTGAAACGTTTATATAAGAGTTTCTACACCAATGAAGAATATCGAGATCTGTGGTTTTGCTGGGAGGGAAAGCCTTTAATGATTGCCCATACCACGGCTATGGATCCGGAGAATGAAGCCGAGGCGGAAATGCTGGACTTTTTCACCTTCCGACATATGCGCGCCTCTTACTTTGACCCCCAATATGCCTACGAAGATAAAGTTTGGGGCTGGTGTTCCGTATATCCCCAGACCAAGTTCGGTGTAAAGCAGGATGGCTCTGTGGAAATGATGTGTGTTAGTGTGGCGCAGAATGCCAACGAAACCACCATGACCGCAATGAATGATCCCAAGGGTGGCGTTCGCGGCCGCGGTTATGCGGTGGGGGACTATGCTTATTCGTATACGTACAAAGGTGAGACAGTAACAGTAAACAAACAAAAACGAGATGCCTATATCTACGGCTTGAATTTCCAGCAGCAATGGGATTATGCCATTGAACAAGATCCCCAGGTGATCTTTGTCACCGGTTGGAATGAATACGTTGCCCAGTTGCAGGAGGAATTCCAAGGGGTGCAGTGTGCCTTCTCGGATAATTTTACGGCGGAGTATAGCCGGGATATTGAGCCTTCTGCGGGGATTTTGAAGGATCATTATTATAATCAATTGGTGGAGAATATTCGTCGCTTCAAAGGGACTGCGACCCAGACCGTTGCAACGGAGGAACACGGTGTCAATAAGACCGTGAAGATTGACGGCAATGTGACGGATTGGCAATCGGTATCCCTTGCGTACGCCCACTACACGAATAGCGCAGGTGTGCGGGACAACAAAGGATATGACGGTACCTATTACGAGAATAAGACTTTGCGCAATGATATCACCCAGGCAAAAGTTGCGTACGATCAAGACAATCTTTATTTCTTAGTAGAAACCAAGGATGCGATTACTGCTCCCGGTGAGGATGGTTGGATGCGCTTGTATATGGATACGGATATCACCGGCCTTACGCCTAATTGGGAAGGATTTGAGTATGTGATTAACCGTACGCTTTCGGCAGATGGACGGGTGACCGTGGAGAAGAGTACGGGTGGTTGGAATTTTACCGCCGTGGGTACCGGTACGTATGCGGTTTCCAGAAAATGTTTGGAAGTGGCCATTCCCAGAAGCAGTCTCGGCCTTGCGGATACGCAGAACCTAACCTTTAACTTCAAGTGGGCGGACAATGCGGGGGATGGCGAGATTCTGGATTTCTATCAGTACGGCGACGTGGCACCGGGAGGCCGATTCGCGTTCCATTTCACCACCGTGGCATCGGAGGCGGGTAAGCTGGGCAGAAGAGGAACCCTTTGGTGGATCGTGGGGATTGGGGCCGGTGTTGTTTTGATTGCGGCAGTGCCCTTAATGTTAATCAAAAAAAAGAAAAAATAAAAAGATTGAAAAAGTGCGCCATATTTAGTATAATAACTTCACAATTTTTTACGAGGAGATTTAAGGAGTATGCGTAAATTTAGAAGAGTTATTGTATTATGTTTAGCGCTTGTAATGGGATTGTCCGTTGCGGCCTGTGGTGCCGGTTCTGAAGCAGAGCCTACCTCGGGTACTACGGTAAATCCAACCGATGCAAGTACGGCGAGTCCTACCGATGAGATGACACAGGCGCCTACAAGCCAAGCCGCCCAAAGCGCGACTGCAACGCAAGGGGCAACTCAGGCACCTACCACGGCGCCCACCACTGCTCCCGTAGCCGTTGAAGGCGAAGGTGCTGTACTTTGGCAGGTTGCGGTTAAGAATGCTTTGACTATGTCTTACGTCATTAAGACGAAGAACAATAAGATTATTGTTATTGACGGCGGTGGTGATAGTAATAGCGGTACTTACAATGGGCAAAAGTATCCCAAGAACGAAATTAATGAGTTGATGAAGGTTTTGAAAGAAGCCACCGGTGAGCAGGTTCCAACCATTGATGCGTGGATTCTTACCCACGTTCACTCGGATCACGTAAACGTGTTCTCTCATATGATTAACAATATGCCCGGCACGGTGAACGTAGGCAAGGTTTATTACAACTTCCCGTCGGATCAGTACTTGTATAGTACGACGCCCTCTTGGAAGCCCGGAGATGAAACCACCACGTTGGGTAAGTTTAAGAAAGCCATTGCGAAGATAAACGAGGATCAGATTGTGATTGTAGAACAGGGCAAGTCCTACACAGTCGATAATGTGACGTTCAATATTATCTTAACACCGGATGAGTCTATTACGGATGCATTATTCCTTTCCAATTCTATCAATGAGAGCAGTATTGTATTTGATATGAAGTTGGGCGGTCAGCGCGTATTGTTCTTGGGTGACTTGGGTCCTTATTCCGGTCATCGATTCAATCGTGCTTTGGAGAACACCGGTTCAACGGACGTAGATATTGTTCAGTTGGGTCACCACGGCTCTCAGGGTCTTCCTATGTCGTATTATTGGAAAATTAAGCCGGAAGCATGTTTGTGGCCTACGCCGGATTGGCTTTGGATGAGTACGGAGAACGGTTGGGAAACCAAGACAATCTACGAATTCTTAACCAAGAAGGGTGTTAAGCACCACTACGTGATGAAAGACGGCACCATTAAGTTGGAATTCCCCGTAGATTTAAGCTAATTTTGAAATTGTTTTTCAATTGTCAGTACCGTTTGAGTTCCAGGCGGTACTGATTTTTTATGCGCGCGCTTGCGCTACTGGAAACATTGCAAAATCCACCCTTTTTTTGTATAATAAAAGGGATTTTAATTGAGAGGACAGACCTATGAGCAAGATTATTGTATTGGACGAGCTCACCGCCGCCCAAATCGCAGCAGGAGAGGTAATTGAACGCCCTGCCTCCGTGGTGAAGGAAACCGTAGAGAATGCATTAGATGCAGGGGCTACGGCGATTACGGTGGAAATTAAAGGAGGCGGTATTCGCTTTATCCGTATTACAGATAATGGCTGTGGCTTTGAAGCGGACGACGCGGTCATTGCTTTTGACAAACACGCCACCAGCAAAATCACCAGCGGCGCTGATTTGGAACAAATCCAAACGCTGGGCTTCCGCGGAGAAGCACTTGCGTCTATTGCGGCCGTTGCAGATGTGGAATTGCTCAGCCGGACGGAAGATGCCGATATGGGTATTTACGTCCATATTAAGGGGGGAGATGTACTGGATCAGGGTCCAAAAGGTTGTGCCAAAGGTACGGTCCTCACGGTTCGCGAGCTGTTCTATAATACCCCTGCTCGTTATAAGTTCCTCAAGAAAGATCAGACAGAAGCGGGTTATATCAGTGATATTGTGCAGAAATTGGCCATGGCCAATCCCAATGTGTCCTTTCGCTTAATTTCCAATGGACAAGAGATTCTTCGAACACCGGGCGGCGGTGATTTGCGTGCTGCGGTATACAGCATTTTCGGCCGTGAAACAGCGGCAAATTTACTTGCGGTAGATTATACGGAAAATGATGTTCATGTCAGCGGTTTTGTAGGGGTTCGGGATGCGGTTTACGGCAACCGGAATCGTCAAATTTTTTATGTAAATAATCGAAATATTAAGAGTAAACTCATTACCGCGGCGCTGGATGAAGCTTACCAAACAGTGACCATGAAACACAAATTTCCTTTTGCGGTGCTTCATATTCAAGTGGCACCGGGCAAGGTGGACGTAAATGTCCATCCTGCTAAAACGGAGGTTCGTTTTGCGGAGGAAAGTGCCGTTTTCCGAGCAGTTCTCCACAGTGTGTCCAGTGCGTTGCTTGTGGATAACCGGGGTGGCACACCCATTGAAAATGACATAAAAACACAGAAATTACCAGAAATTACCGTTTTCGAGGACAAATCTGTGGATAACTCTGTGGAAAAGCAAAAAGTGTTGTGGAAATCCCCTGTTGAACCCCAAAAAAATACTGAAAATGTGACCGAGCACCCCGTGAAAATGGCAGATTGGTCAAAAAAACAGACAAATCAGCCTGTTGCAACGGCGCAAATTTTGTCATTCTACGACGTGTTAAAGGAAAATTCCGCTGTTGTGGCCGAAAAGCCTGTGGATAAACCCGAGAAACCTGTGGATAATATTGTGGATACTGCTGTGGATAACTTTTCCGGTTTTGGCACCATGACCTACAATGAGAATGACATTTATACAGAGGCGCAAATCATTGGCCAGGCCTTTGATACATACATCATTTTACAGAAAGGAAACGAGCTGGCCTTGGTGGACCAACACGCTGCCCACGAGCGCCTGATGTACGAAGAAATCCGAGCATCCTTGCAGGCGGCGGGAGAAGCACCTGCGGTGAGTCCTATGTTGATCCCCGTGACCGTGCGTTTGGCGCCATCTGAGTATATTTTACTTCAGGAATACAAAGAATTATTTACCAAGATTGGGTTTGAGATTGATGATTTTGGCACCGACACCGTGATTGTTCGTGCCGTGCCGTCGATCCTCTCCGATGCAGATCCGGAAACTTTAATTTTGGATAGTTTGGCAGATATGCAGCGTGGAAAAGGACCAAAAGAAGTTATTTTTCAAGACGAAGCCATTTACACCATGGCTTGCAAAGCGGCTGTAAAGGCGAATCAGAAACTTTCCGAAGCAGAAATTCAAACGCTGCTCAAAAAGTTATCGAAACTGGAGAACTCTTGTACCTGTCCCCACGGACGCCCCATTGTGGTGCGTCTTACCAAGCACGAAATTGAAAAGAGGTTTAAGCGATGTCTGTAAATTCCGCCAAGCGCAATCCGGTCATTGTGATTGCAGGCCCTACGGCTTCCGGTAAGACGGCCTTGTCCATCGACCTTGCCCGTAAACTAAATGGAGAAATTGTATCTGCGGATTCTATGCAGATTTATAAATATATGGACATTGGCACCGCGAAACCGGATTCTACGGAGCGGGCGGGAATTCCCCATCACATGATGGACATTATAGAACCCCGGGAAGAATACAGCGTGGCCCAATATACCCAAACCGCCAGACAAGTCATGAAAGAAATTGCCGCTCGGGGCCATACGCCCATCGTGGTGGGTGGCACCGGTCTCTATATCAGCGGCTTGGTGGAAAATATTGTCTATGAAGATACGGAAGTGGATCCGGCGCTCCATGCGGAGTTGGAAACGTTTGCAAAAGCAGAAGGGGCAGAGGCACTGCACCGGCGATTGCAAGCCTGCGATCCGGCGGCCGCTTTGGAAATTCATGCCAACAATGTAAAAAGGGTAATCCGAGCCCTGGAAATGTTTCTGACCACCGGTCTTACTTTGAAAGAACGGAATCTGCGTTCTAAATCCGGTCCTCAAGAATTTGACTACACGGTGTATGCCATTGATATGGACCGGGCTGTGTTGTACGATCGCATTGACCGTCGGGTAGGGATGATGGCAGAGGCGGGACTGGTGGAAGAAGTGCGCCGCGTGGATGCCATGGGCATGAGCAGGACCGCCCGGCAGGGAATTGGGTACAAAGAGATTTTGGAATATTTTACCGGTAAAATGTCCTTGGAAGAAGCCCTGGACCAAATCCGCCAAGGTTCCCGCAATTATGCAAAAAGACAACTCACCTGGTTCCGGAAACCGGACTGGGTGAGTTGGAAGACTGCGGATGAAATTCGCCGAATCTATAACGTTTAATCTTTTTGAAGCAACGGCCGGATATGAGACCAAACCAAGTCTTCGATGACTTCCATAGGCTTCATACTGCCGTCTTCTTCTGCGCAAGAGAGCAGTGCGGTGCCGGGGAAGATTTCGGCGCAAAGGTGATAGCCTCTGCGAACAGCATCTAAGAAAGCTAAATCTTTCTCGTACACGTCTGCATCGTCGCCTACATAGTCACGGTGCCCTTTCTTTGCCACGTTGGCTCTGGAAGTTGCAGTAGGAATATCAAAGATAAAGAACATTTCCGGTTGAGGAATTTGTAATTCCTTAAATTCTAAATCAAAAATCCATTGAATAAATTCCCGGGCCGAAGTGCCTTCCGAAACGCGGGAGCCTTGATAGGCTGCGTTGGCCATGGTAGAACGGTTGAGCAGTACCACGTCATACAAAGAAGGATCAAATTGATCAAAGGCCATCTTTCTGTCCATGGCATACCATAAAGACATAGACTTCACATCCACTACGGCGGCGGAAACACCTTCCGCATTGGAGAGCATCTTGCCGATCTCTTTGCCGAAGAAGCTGTCATAGCAAGGGAAATCTAAGACGCCCACACGAAGCCCTGTAGCTTCCAAACGTGCGTGCAGCCGTTTAAATTGAACGCTCTTGCCACTTCCGTCAATACCTTCCAGTGCAATGATTAAAGGTTGTTTGCCCATTGTTGTCCTCCAAAGTTTATTCTCATATCAATTCAATTGTATTCCCGCTTGGATCTACAGCATATACCGGAATATCCCCGCTGTATGTGCGTAAATTCTCAATAAATAAATTTCGTGCCTGGTCGCCGGCCACACCGGTAACCATCATCTTGGGCTTAATCTGCCGTACCAGTTTGATGGCGGCTTCCATCCGTTTATCTGAATAAACTACGCCAAGTTCCGCTTGTACGGAGCGTGCGGCGCTGTTTAATGCTTCTAAATCCTTAAATGTCTGTTCCCAATTGTCGACGCCCACCGGATTTTGAATACTGACAATGTGCAATTCCAAGGAATGTTCATCTGCCAGCTTTCTGCCAACGGTGGCAATTCTGCCGGCGGCTTCCGGGTTGGTCACCCAAACAATAATCTGTGCAGTTTCTGCCTCCGTCATTATAATTCACCTTCGTTCTCATCGGTTATGGATGCGTGTGTTCTTTCCGGGCGGGTGCAGAAGATGCAGGTCGCCAAATCGCTGACACCGCACAGCACCATAAAGATGCCCACAATTAAAATCAACATGGCATCGGCTTTAAATGGATTAAAGAGAATCACAATCCCCAAAATTAAATTTACTGCGGCTAAGATCATAGGCAGGATCCAACGTCCTGCAACCTTGGCGCGAAGTAAGTCGAAAGCAATTTGCAATTTTGCCGCACCATCATACAGGATTGCGATGGACAACAGCAAGAAAAGAAGTAAAATGAATCGATCTGTTTCAATAAAAATTGCGCCGCCCATTACAGCAAGCAGCAGTCCGGAAGCCAGTCCGCCGGAAAATGTGTCCTTGCCGGTAAAATAGCCGATTATACAGATGATTCCCGCTGCAAATACAAAAACGGCAACGGTTTTGAGCAACGTTCCGTGGGCGATATCGTTCTTTACAATAAAGAAAATACCTAAAACAATATAACAAAGAGCTGTTAAAATGGTCTTGCGTCGTAATGATTTCATAAGAGTCTGAGGGAATATTTCCATAGAAGAACCTCCTTTGAATTTCTATGGCAAATTGTATCACAAAACACAGAAAAGGGCAACGAATATAGATAATTTTTACGAAATATTGAAAAAAGTAACGTTTTTTTGAAAATAAATGCGGAAAAATGTTGCGTTAGCGCAATTTTAATGTTATAATATGGTTGTCTTTTAGCAAATACTTATATATGGAGGATGATTTTGATGAATAAGACAGAACTCGTAAAGGCAATTGCGGCTGATGCCGGTCTTACAAACAAAGATGCAGAGAAGGCTCTTTCTGCAGCAATCGCAGCAATCACCAAGGCTTTGGCTGCTGGTGAGAAGGTAAGCGTACTTGGCTTCGGTACTTTCGAAGTTAGAGAGCGTGGCGCTCGTACAGGTCTCAACCCTCGTACAGGTGAGAAGCTTGAAATCGCAGCTACTAAGGTTCCTGCATTCAAGGCTGGTCAGGCTTTGAAGGACGCTGTTGCGAAATAAGTTGTTTTGCAAAGATGAGAAGGCTGTCTCCGTATGGAGGCAGCCTTTTTCTGTGTACAAATTTAACCACAAAAGCACGCCGCTTGCCATATTG
>JAFYOJ010000201.1 GCA_017560225.1 Clostridia bacterium | reverse complement strand
GGTAGTGCCTAATTTCGCACCTTCTAAATCTACCAGATGAATATGCTTCGCCCCCTGATCTTTGAAATCAAGGGCAATTTCAGCAGGATTATGGCTATATACAGTCATCTGGGCATAGTCCCCTTTGTAAAGGCGTACTGCTTTGCCCTCATATAAATCAATTGCAGGATAAATATACATAACCTTCTCCTTTATTTAAGTTCACAGAATGCTTTCAAAATTTTCAGTCCCACTTCGCCGCTCTTCTCCGGATGGAACTGGCAGCCATAAACGTTATCCTTGGCAACGGCCGCCGTCAAGGGTGCGCCGTACTCTGCGGTAGCAATTACAGATGCATCGCAGTGGGTGGCGTAAAATGAGTGCACAAAGTACACACAATCCCCTTCTTGAATGTAACGGAAAATGGGGCTGGGTTCGCCCACAAATTGCAAGGGATTCCAGCCAATATGCGGAATCTTATAATTCGCAGGAATCACGTCTTGAATGGGTCGTACCTCTCCCGGAATCAAACCAAGGCCTTCGTGTGCACCGTACTCATAGCCGGTTTCCAGCAAAAGTTGCATTCCCAGGCAAATGCCCATTAACGGTTTGCCACCTTTCGCTTCAAACTTTACAATCTCCCCAAGACCGGTTTCCCGCAATTTCTTCGCCGCATCCCCAAAGGCACCTACACCGGGCAGAATAATCTTGTCCGCTGCCTTTAGGTCCGATTCTTTGTTCGTCACTAAGACAGATTCTCCAATGGCGTCAAAGGAACTCTTTAAAGAAAAGAGATTACCCACGCCGTAATCCACTAATGCAATCATGCAAGAACTCCCTTCGTAGAAGGAATTTCATCAGCAAAATCCTTATCGATGGATACCGCTGTCCGAAGACTTCTGGCCACAGATTTAAAGCAACCTTCAATAATGTGGTGGGTATTTCTGCCCGCCAATTGCTGAATATGAAGCGTCATGGCACTGTTTCGCACGAACGCCAGCCAGAATTCTTCTGTCAGTTCCGTGTCAAAGCTTCCGATTTGTGCAGCAGGCAACGTAAGGCCGTATTCTAAGTGTCCGCGACCGGATAAATCCACGGCAGATAAGATTAAAGCTTCATCCATAGGGAGCATCATTGAGCCGTAGCGGCAAATGCCTTTCTTATCCCCCAGCGCCTTTGCGAATGCCTGTCCTAAACAAATACCGATATCCTCTACGGTATGATGACTGTCAACATACAAATCCCCTTCACAGGAAACGGTTAAATCAAAACCGCCGTGCTTGGCAAACAAAGTCAGCATGTGATCCAAGAAGCCACAACCTGTATTGATCTCACTTTTCCCTCTCCCGTCTAAATTCAAGGACAGCGAAATTTTGGTTTCTGCGGTTGTTCTGTCAATTTGTGTACTTCTCATGATTGTTCCTCCAAAATAGCTTCAACGGCGGTAACCAACGCTTCCATTTCCGCGCGACTTCCTACCGTTATCCGATTGTACTGTGTCAGACGGGATTTGTCAAAGTGTCTGACTAAAATTCCTTTATTTTTCAGTGCTTGATAGAGTTTTGCCCCTTCAATTGCAGGATGCTTGGCAAATACAAAGTTTGCTTTAGAATCTGTCATAGTAAAGCCAAGTGCTTCCAAGGCCTCCATGGTATACGTCCGATTGTCCATAATGGTCTTGCAATTCTTCTTGGTATAGGCTTCATCTTCCATCACGCCCAAACCTGCCGCCATAGTCATGCGGTTAATATTGTAGGGGTTGGTGGAGTATTTTACCGTATTGAGGTCTTGAATCAACGCCTTACAGCCCACGCCGAAGCCCAACCGCGCCCCCGCCATAGAGCGGGACTTGGAAAATGTCTGGGCAACCAAGAGGTTGTCGTACTTGCGAATCAGAGGCACACAGCTTTCCGTACCGAAATCCACGTACGCCTCATCGATCACCACCACGTGATCCGGATTGGCTTTCAAAATTGCCTCAATTTCCGCCACAGACAAAGCAATCCCCGTAGGTGCATTGGGGTTAGCGATGAAAATAGTCCCCCGGTTTCCCATATAGGCGTTCGTATCAATAGTGAAATCTTCCTCTAACGGAATCTCCTCATAGGGCACGTTATTGAGCTGTGCAAACACCGTATAGAATCCATACGTAATATCCGGGAAAATGGCAGGGCTGCTTTCGTCGCAAAAAGCCATAAAGGCGAAATTCAAAATCTCATCGGATCCGTTGGTAAGAAGCACCTCTTGGGATTCTACACCCAACATATCCGCCACTTTCTCTGTAAGCATTTTACAATCCGGATCGGGATAGAGTTGCAGCAAATCCGCCGCTTCCCCTGCGTACTTGACCGCTTTAGGTGAAGGAGGAAAAGGCGATTCATTGGTATTTAATTTAATATAATCCCGTTCTTTGGGTTGTTCCCCCGGTACGTACGGTACTAACTTATTTAATTTAGAACTAAAGAATCGACTCATTTTGTTGTCTCCTCCGTACGAATAGATGCGCTTCTTGCGTGGGCCGTCAGTCCTTCTTGGGTGGCAAAATATGCAACGTCCCCGGCTACTTCATCTAAAGCTTCCTTGGTATAGTAAATATACTGGGTTTTCTTAATGAAATCATCCACAGACAAGGGGCTGGAGAATTTTGCTGTACCGCTTGTCGGAAGGGTGTGGTTGGGGCCGGCAAAATAGTCGCCCAACGCTTCGGGACAGTTTCTTCCCAAGAACACGGAACCTGCATGGCGAATTTTCTCTAAATAAACGAAAGGCTCGTCTACACACAGTTCCAAATGCTCCGGTGCAATTTCGTTGGCAATTTCAATCACTTCATCCAAAGTGTCTGCCACGATAATCTTACCGTTATTGTCAATAGAAGCTCGTGCGATTTCCGCCCGCTCCAGCATGGGAATCTGCCGTTCCAACTCCGCCGACACTTGCTCGGCTAAGTCCATGGAATTGGTGACCAGTACGCTGCTGGCCATCTTGTCATGCTCTGCTTGCGACAGCAAATCCGCCGCAATATGCGCAGGATTGGATTTCTCGTCGGCAATCACCATAATTTCGCTGGGGCCTGCAATCATATCAATAGATACCACGCCGAATACTTGCTTCTTCGCTTCCGCTACAAAAGCATTGCCGGGGCCTACAATCTTATCTACCTTAGGAATACTCTCGGTACCGTAAGCAAGGGCTGCAACGGCTTGGGCACCGCCCACTTTGAAGATTTGATCCACGCCGGCAATTTTGGCTGCCGCTAAGATCACTGGATTGACTTTGCCGTCTTTCCCGGGTGGGGTTACCATAATGACATCTTTACAACCGGCAATTTTGGCAGGAATGGCATCCATCAGCACCGTAGACGGATAAGCCGCCGTACCACCGGGCACATAGAGGCCTGCACGATCTACAGGGATAATCTTCTGGCCTACGATCACGCCGTTAGCTTCTTCAAGTTGGAAGCCTTCACGTTTCTGCTGTGCATGGAATTTACGAATGTTGGCAGCCGCTTTCTCCAGCACTTCTAAGAACTTAGGAGAAACGGTGGCAAAAGCTTCTTCAATTTCTGCTTGGGAAACTTTCAATGCGGTTAAATTGACCTTGTCAAATTTAGCACAATACTCATAAAGTGCCTTATCGCCGTTTTGACGGACATTGGCAATAATCTCCGCTACAATCTCCCCTACAGGTACCACGGTTTCTGTGCGGGCAAAAATTTCTTCTTTGCTGACTATGTTACATGGAAGGATCTTAATCATTTTTACCCTCCATCTGCCGAGCAATATCCGAAACAATCTTGTCGATCTGCTGATTCTTAAATTTGTAACTGGATTTATTGGCAATCAAACGGGCACTAATGGGTACGATGGTGTCAATAACCTCCAAATTATTCTCCTTCAGCGTGGTTCCTGTCTCTACAATATCCACAATAACGTCTGTAAGGCCCAGAATGGGGGCTATTTCGATCGATCCGTTTAAATGAATAATATCAATATCACGGCCCGCTGATGCGTAGAAACGCTGTGCAATGTTGGTAAATTTCGTTGCTACCTTCAAAGTCTTTTGTTGGTCGTCGCGAAAATCCTTCTTAGCCGCTACCGACATACGGCATTTGCCAATATCTAAATCCAGCAATTCATACACGTCCGGATTGTATTCAAGAAGAATATCTTTTCCCGCAACGCCTACGTCTGCCGCACCACGTTCTACGTAAATGGCTACGTCAGAAGGTTTCACCCAGAAGTACCGCACACCGCATTCTTCGTTCTCAAAAATCAGTTTACGGCTGTTCTCCAAGATAGAAGGACATGGGAAACCTGCCTCTGCAAACATATTATAAACTTTCTCACCTAATCTTCCCTTCGGAAGGGCTACGTTAAGCATTGTCTTCAAGC
>JAFYOJ010000200.1 GCA_017560225.1 Clostridia bacterium | reverse complement strand
GTTTTTTCAAAAATACGGATGCTAAATTTGAAAATATGTTATTTAGCATCCTTTTTACCTTCTACACGGCGACAAAAGGGATGCTCTTTTTGAAAAAATCCCCCAAAAGCATCCCTCCCGCAAAACTTTACTTTTCTCCGGAATCGTGTTTTAATAAATCCATCACTCGGGGGAGGGATGAACAATGAGTTATCACCAATTGCATGCGGAGGAACGTCGACTTTCGCAGGAATTAGATCAAATCAACAAAAAATTACCAAAATTGCCGGCGGGACGCTTGACTTACGTGCGAAGCGGGCATACGGTGAAATGGTATCACCACTTAAACGGCAAGCGCATTTATATTCCAAAATCCAATCGCAAGCTGGCAGTACAGCTTGCCCTAAAACGGTATTTGCAAAAAAAGAAACAGGATATAACCCGGAAAATGCAAGGCCTCCATCACTATCTCAAAACCAACGCACCGGAATCAGACAAAGCACCCAACGTTCTAACCGACCCTAATTACGCGGATCTCCTGGCAGACATTCTCAAACCTATTCCCCGGGAAATAGCGGCGTGGGAGCAGGCACCCTATGCAAAAAGCACAAAATATCCCAATCAACTGCGCCTTCAAACAGTCAACGGACTAACGGTACGTTCCAAATCCGAATCTATTATTGCGCTCTGTCTGTATACCCACAGGATTCCTTTTCACTATGAAGAAAGATTGACTTTGAGCGGCGTGGATTTTTATCCGGACTTCACGTTGCGACATCCACAAACAGGCGAAACATTTTACTGGGAACATGTAGGCCGCCCGGATGATTCGGTCTACCGCGCCTCTTTTCTGGATAAATTAAACTTATATCTTGCCCACGGCATCATCCCGGACAAAAATTTAATTCTTACTTGGGAAACCGCCGACCATCCCCTTTCTACGGCGGAGGTAGAGCAACAAATTCAGCAATTCCTGCAAACAACTCTGTGAATTTTCTGCAAACACACGCATTTTTTCAATAAAATACTTGTATTCCGAACTAATTATTGGTATGATACAAAATGTATAAATTTATAAATTTTTCAAGGAGTGAATACGCTTATGACGACGAACAAAACCATTCTTGCATGGCTTGACGAAGTGAAAGCTCTCGTATGTCCTGACAAGATCGTATGGATCGATGGCAGCGAAGCACAGCTCGAAGACTTGCGCAAAGAAGCTGTTGAATCCGGCGAATTGATCAAATTAAACCAAGATAAGCTCCCTGGCTGTTATCTGCACAGAACAAAACCCAACGACGTAGCTCGCGTTGAGGACCGTACTTTCATCTGCGCAAAGAGCAAAGAAGTAGCAGGCCCCACAAACAACTGGTGCGATCCCCAGGAAATGTATACAAAACTCTACGATATCGCTCGTGGTTCTTACAAGGGCCGTACCATGTACGTAATTCCTTACTCCATGGGTCCTATCGGTTCTCCTATTGCGAAGGCCGGTATTGAAGTAACTGACTCTATCTACGTTGTACTCAACATGGCAATCATGACACGCGTAGGTTCTGAGGTTCTTAAAGTTCTTGGCGACAGCAACGACTGGGTACGCGGACTTCACTGTAAGTGCGACGTTGATCCCGAGAAGCGTTATATCTGTCACTTCCCCGAGGACAACACCATTATTTCTGTTAACTCTGCTTACGGCGGAAACGTATTGCTTGGTAAGAAGTGTTTCGCACTTCGTATCGCTTCCTTCCAGGGTTGGAAAGAAGGCTGGATGGCTGAGCACATGCTCATCTTAGGTCTTGAGAACCCCAAGGGCGAAGTTACTTACATCGCTGCAGCATTCCCGTCTGCTTGCGGTAAGACCAACCTGGCTATGTTGATTCCTCCGGAGTACTTGAAGAAGAAAGGCTACAAGATCTGGACTGTTGGTGATGACATCGCTTGGATGAAGATAGGTCCTGACGGTCGTTTGTACGCAATCAACCCCGAGAACGGTTTCTTCGGCGTAGCACCGGGAACCAACGCTCACTCCAACTTCAATGCTTTGGAAAGCACCAAGAAGAACACCATCTTCACCAACGTTGCATTGGATCTTGATGACAACACTGTTTGGTGGGAAGGTCTCAACAAGAATCTTCCTCAGAACGCAATCGAGTGGAAGGGTTCCAAGTGGGATGCAAGCAAGTTTGACAAGGCTGACAAGTCTACTTATGCAGCTCACCCCAACTCCAGATTTACTGCACCGGCTAAGAACTGCCCCTGCATCTCTGACGAGTTCGATAAAGGTGCCGGCGTTCCGATTTCCGCAATTATCTTTGGTGGCCGTCGTGCAAAGTGCGCTCCGTTGGTATACCAGTCCAAGGATTGGGTAAACGGTGTGTTCGTAGGTTCTACCATGGCTTCCGAAACAACCGCTGCCGCTGCAGGCGCTGTTGGTGTTGTACGTCGTGATCCTATGGCTATGCTTCCTTTCTGTGGCTACCACATGGGCGACTACTTCCAGCACTGGTTGGATATGGGTGCAAAGCTTGGTGACAAGGCGCCCAAGATCTTCAACGTTAACTGGTTCCGTACCGACGACGAAGGCAACTTCGTATGGCCCGGCTTCGGTGACAACGCACGTGTTCTGAACTGGATTGTTGAGCGTTGCGCAGGCAATGCTGACGCTACCGAAACAGCAATCGGTTACATTCCGATGCCTGAGGATATCGACCTTACCGATTTGGATATGGATATGGATACTTTGAAGAGCATCTTGAAAGTTGACAAAGACGTATGGACCAAAGAGGCTGAGGAAATCGAAGAGCATTACAAGAAGTTCGGCGACAAGCTTCCTGCAGAATTGAAGGATCAGCTCGAGAACTTGAAGGCTAATTTGGCTAAGATGTAATTCTAATTCCAACAAATTAAAAAAGCGGCTGTCTTACAAGAAGGCAGCCGCTTTTTTATACCCTTTTTACAATATTTAAATATCGCCGCCCAAAGCCGCCTCCATAGTGTCATCGGGGTTGCGACCGCAAGATAGCGTCAGCCACAACTTCATATATGCCGCAATAGCAGATCGCCCCGGGAGCAAGCGCAAGCCATATTGTGCAAAATCTCGGGCGCTTTCGTAAATGGCGCCTTCTGTGGTGCCGGTTACGTAAACGGGAATGCCCAATTCCTGCGCCTGCCGGAAAAAGGGCGCTGCTTCTTTCAAATTCAGCGTGCCGGAATGGTACGTTTCATGAATAACACCTTGAATGTGTGGCGTCAGTGCAGGATACGTCATGCCCGGATAGGGCTGGATGCGTAAAATATTTGGTGTAGGCAAGCCATTGGTTGGATACAATGGTGCAATTTCATCTTTGCGTTCGTTTCCGCACCCTAAACAATCCAGTGTATCGGAGCTCTGCTTGTGGGCCAGCAGCCGCGTAGCGCGATGTATTTGTAGCACCGCACCTTCATTTTTATAGGCAACCCACACACCGGTATGCTGTTTCTGTATCCACGTTACCGCACCCTGCAGATTCTCTACTCCGTTCGCCCGGGGATGCTCAATGGGATAATTAGAAGAAACCAAAACAATAGGCACCCCACACAAGCCAAAAGCATATCCAAGTGCAGCCGCCGTATATTGGAGCGTATCGGTTCCGTGGGTAATAAGAATCCCCCGGTAACCTTGCTTGATAGCGCCGGCCACTTCCTGCATCAGTTTATAGAGGACTTCGCCATCCAGATTCTCACTTAAAATCGTATACGGTTCGGAACAATCTGCCATTTGTGTAAGATCTACGCCGCATTTTACCTTGTACGCCTCAAGCAGTGCCCGCGGCTTCCCGCCATCGGGACAGATAACGCCTTCTTCCAAGGTACTGCCAATGGTGCCGCCGGTAAAAATCATCTTAATCGCCTTCATAAAGTCACCGCCTATTGCCTTCTTATTATGGACAGTATAACACAAAAATGTTATACTGTGAAAGATGATTAAGAAGATTTTACCCATAACCGTATACGATGCACTCCAAGAACGCTTAGATTTTCTCTTTCGGGAATTTGACAACATCTATGTGTCTTTTAGTGGTGGCAAAGATAGCGGCCTCTTACTGAATTTACTGGTGGATTTTAAGCGAAAATATTATCCGGATCGTGTAGTCGGTCTTTTCCACCAAGATTTCGAGGCGCAATATACGGTGACCACGGAATACATCACACGAACATTTTCCAGATTGGAGAAAGAATTGGAGCCTTATTGGGTTTGCTTGCCCATGGCCACCCGCACCGCCCTCAGCAGTTATGAGATGTTTTGGTATCCCTGGGATGATAAGAATCAAGACGCGTGGGTGCGCCCCATGCCGACACATCCCTACGTAATTAATTTGAACAATCCTTTTAATCATTATACATATCGTATGCACCAGGAGGATCTGGCCAAGCAGTTCGGCCGCTTCTACAAAGAACAGCACGGCGGCGGAAAGACCGTGTGTTTGCTGGGCATTCGCGCCGATGAGTCTTTACAGCGTTACAGCGGTTTTCTGAATAAAAAGTACGGCTACAAGAACGAATGTTGGATTACGCAGCATTTTAAAGACGTATGGTGTGCTTCTCCCTTGTACGACTGGTCTTTAAGCGATGTTTGGACCGCCAACTATAAGTTTGGTTATGATTATAACGGCTTATATGATTTATACTACAAGGCCGGTTTGAAACCAGATCAGATGCGTGTAGCTTCCCCTTTCAATGACTATTCCAAAGATAGTTTAAATTTATACCGTGTGATTGATCCTGAAATTTGGTCTCGACTGGTTGGCCGGGTGCAAGGGGCAAATTTTGCCGCCATTTATGGAAAAACGAAAGCTATGGGATACCGCAATATTACATTGCCGGAAGGTCACACCTGGGAATCTTACACCAAATTTTTATTGGACACGCTTCCCAAGCGACTTCGCACCAATTACGTGAATAAATTCAATACGTCCATTCGATTCTGGCATGAAGTGGGCGGCGGTTTGTCCGAGGAGTCCATTCAGGAACTGGAAGAACACGGCTATCGGATTCGGCGAAACGGTGTTTCCAATTACACGTTGGATCGAAAGACGCGGGTTGTTTTTGTGGGAAAATTGCCGGATCACACAGATGACATTGTCACCACCAAAGATGTTCCCAGTTGGAAGCGGATGTGCTATTGTATTTTGAAGAATGACCACACTTGTCGTTTTATGGGGTTTGGTCTTTCCCGCGAGGAACAACGGAGAATTAATTTTATTAAGAAGCAATATGGAGGTTGGATCAATGAGTGATACGTTTGTCAGCCCTGTTTATAATGTGATTGCTGTGCCCATTGAGAAAGTGGTACCCAATAATTACAATCCCAATGCGGTTGCGCCGCCGGAAATGAAGTTGTTGTATGATAGTATTAAAGAGGATGGCTACACCATGCCCATTGTTTGCTACTACGATGAACCTTTGGATCAGTACGTGATTGTGGACGGATTCCATCGCTATCGTGTGATGAAGGAATTTCCCGATATTTATGAGCGGGAGGGTGGAAAAATCCCGGTTTCTGTCATTGACAAACCCTTAGATTGTCGAATGGCCAGTACCATTCGGCATAATCGCGCCCGCGGTTCTCATGATGTGGATTTGATGAGTAATATTATTAAGGAATTACACGAAATCGGCCGCTCAGACGCTTGGATTTCCAAACATTTAGGCATGGATCGGGATGAGTTGCTTCGTTTGAAACAAATTACCGGTTTGACTGCTTTGTTTAAGGACGTGGAGTTCGGCATGGCTTGGAAGCCGGTGAAAGAGGAAGAGTAAAGAAAGACAAGGACGCGCTCGCCTATCTTGCTTTAAAAAAAAGACACCCTCGAAGGGTGTCTTTTTTTGGCGGAAAGACAGGGATACTCTCCGCTTTCTTGCATTTCCCACCGCGGGTCGGCGGGGCCGGGAAATGCTTCGTTGCTCGAGACTTCGGAGTCCGACCGCCCTCTGCGCTCGGCTCCTTCGACGAACCCGCCAGGGTTCTCTTAGCCTATCTTTCTCTCAACGCAAAAATCCCCGCTCGATGCGGGGATTCCTGCGTTGGCGGAAAGACAGGGATTCGAACCCTGGGTAGGGATAAACCTACGCCGGTTTTCAAGACCGGTGCCTTAAACCAGCTCGACCATCT
>JAFYOJ010000199.1 GCA_017560225.1 Clostridia bacterium | reverse complement strand
GGAAAAGATTGTGACACTACTGCAAAACACAGAAGGAGAATCATTCTTCTCCAAGGAAATTATAGCCTGTTTAGATGAATGGGCGACAAAACTTCGGTTGGTTCCTTTTGCTTCCTTAGGGTGCAAATGTGGCATGCTGGTGGGTTTTCGGGCTGCAGTGATTCGGATTCGAACCGGTGATGGAAAATGTATGGAACAACAGAATCAAACGGTGTGCTTATGTGCGCAAACGTTATCCGGAGAAGGTACATACAAAGGTCTTTTGGGACAGGAAACCCTGCAAGATGGCGAGTTGATCCAGGCTTGTTCGGCAATTCCTGCATAAATTAAATAAGGGAGTGGTATCTATGAAAAAGAATCTGTTTAAAATTCGTGTGACGCTGTTTGTTCGCCGCTGGTGTCGGCGTCTGGGCATTGTTGCTAAAAACAGCGTTTATTATATCGGCGGATCGGAATCTTTGCCGCCACCCCTTTCACAAGAGGAAGAACAGTACTTGATTTCTCGTTATGAAGACCGGGAAATGGATGTAAAATCCGTGCTGATTGAACGGAATTTGCGCCTTGTGGTCTATATCGCCAAGAAATTTGAAAATAATGCCTACAATATTGAGGACCTGATTTCCATTGGTACCATTGGGCTCATTAAAGCGATCCATTCTTTCGTACCTAATAAGAATATTAAATTAGCTACTTATGCATCTCGATGTATTGAAAATGAAATTTTGATGCATTTGCGCAGAAATAATAAATTAAAGGCAGAGGTGTCTTTGGAAGAACCGTTGAAAGTGGACTGGGATGGCAATGAATTATTGCTCTCGGATGTACTCAGCAGCGACGCGGACGTTGTGTATCGGGAGATGGATAATGAATCGGATCGAATTGCGCTTCACCGAGCCTTGGATAAGCTGAATCATCGGGAAAGAAGAATTATGGATTTGCGGTTTGGATTTGGCGGTGGAGGGGAGCGGACACAGAAAGAAGTTGCGGATATGTTGGGCATTTCCCAGTCGTACATATCCAGAATTGAAAAGAAAATTATGAACCGTTTGAGAAAAGAGTTAATTCAGCAAGATGTTTGAATAAAAGCAGAGGAAGATAGGCAATACTCATAACGATATTACTTATTTGGAGGATATTGTTATGATCAATAAAGTTGAAATCTGCGGAGTCAATACGGCAAAACTGCCTGTGCTTACCGGGAAAGAAAAACAAGCTTTATTTGAGCGCATTCAGGCGGGGGATGAAGCGGCACGGGATACCTTTATTCTGGGGAATTTGCGGTTAGTACTCAGTGTCATTCAACGTTTTTGGAATCGTGGAGAACAAGCGGACGATTTGTTCCAAATTGGCTGTATTGGCTTGATTAAAGCCATTGATAACTTTGATGTGAGTCAGAATGTGCAGTTTTCTACTTATGCGGTGCCGATGATTATCGGTGAAATACGGCGCTACTTGCGGGATAACAATACCATTCGTGTCAGTCGTTCTTTGCGGGACCTTGCCTATAAAGCCTTGCAACTTCGGGAAAGTCTGTGTAATCAAAATAACCGGGAACCTACCATGGATGAATTGGCACAACAATTGGAAGTGCCAAGAGAAGATTTAGTGGTTGCGTTGGATGCGGTGCAAGATACGGTTTCGTTGTTTGATCCCGTTTTCCAGGATGGGGGAGACACACTTTGCGTCATGGATCAAATTCGGGATGATAAGAACACCGCCAGCGCATGGGAACAGACGCTTTCTATTGAATCTGCCATGGATCGACTGACGCCTCGAGAACAAACTATTGTTTCTATGCGTTTCTTTGACGGCAGAACCCAAATGGAAGTGGCAGAGGAAATCGGCATTAGCCAAGCACAAGTATCTCGCTTGGAGAAAAATGCCTTGAAACATCTGCGTAAATATATCTAAGGAGATTTGCTTATGGGCAGGCTCAGCGCGCTCAAAAAGAAGATTGTGATTGACGTTACGGACGGTCGGAGAATCGGCTATATATGTGATGCGGACGTGGATTTGGAAGACGGCAGTATTAAAGGGATTATGGTGCGGGTATCGCCCTCTTATTGGCGTTCGGGCGGGGGTAAAAAGGAAGTTATTATTCCTTATGACCGTGTAGTCAGAGCCGGTGGCGACGTGGTGCTGGTACGGGCAGAAATGCAAAATATTCTCCGCTTTTTGGAAGCACCAAACACTTGACTTTTAGGGCCTTCCATATTATACTTGTTTAGGAACTGAATAACACCTTTAAGTTTGTCCTGCGAGGCAGTCAAGGTATTTTGAAACGGAGCAATCGCTTCCTCGAAATTGTTGAGCGCAATAGCGCGGACAAGCATACGGGGAAGTTTTTTGTTGCCTACATAAACAGGAGGATCGTATGGATATACGCTTTGAAGAGAAAGTGGTACTGATGGATGAACCGGCGATGAACCGGGCCATTTGTCGTATTGCCCACGAAATTGTGGAATACAACCAAGGTGTAGAGAATTTGGTCCTTGTGGGCATTCAGCGAAGAGGGGTTCCCTTGGCAGAGCGAATTGCTTTGGAAATTGAGGGTTTTGAACATGTAAAGCCGGAATTGGATGTGCTGGATATTACATTTTACCGAGATGATTTGAGTAAGATGGCAGCTCAACCGGTACTGCGTAAACACCCTTTGACTGCTTCCATTGAAGGCAAGACGGTGGTGCTGGTAGATGACGTCATCTACACGGGAAGGACCATTCGGGCGGCAGTGGAAGCCTTGTTTGATGCGGGCAGACCGGATCGAGTGCAATTGGCTGTGCTGATTGACAGAGGTCACCGGGAACTTCCGTTTAAACCGGATTACGTAGGGAAGAATGTGCCCACCAGTCGCAGCGAAACCGTCAGCGTTGAATTACAGGAAATTGATCATAGAAATTGTGTAGTATTAAAGGCAGAGGTGAAGGGATAATATGAGTAGTCTTACATCGAAACATTTATTAGGACTTAGAGATGTTCCTGCTGAGGAAATTCAATTGATTTTGGATACAGCCAAGGAAATGCGGAAGATTTTAGATTCCGACAACAAGAAAGCATCTCATTTGCAAGGAAAATCCGTGGTAACATTGTTTTATGAAAACAGTACCAGAACGCGTCTTTCTTTTGAAATGGCATCGAAATATTTGGGCGCGACGGCAGCGAATATTTCTGCATCCGCCAGCAGCGTTACGAAGGGTGAAACTTTGATTGATACCGGCAGAACCATTGAACAGATGGGCACCGACGTCATTGTTATGCGTCACTC
>JAFYOJ010000198.1 GCA_017560225.1 Clostridia bacterium | reverse complement strand
GCCAAGCCAAAGAAGACGGCGTCCACGTGCCTCAAATTATGTTCTTGCTGAACTTCTTTGATATGGCGCAGGCCAGAGCACAATTGGTGCGCATTTATGAGAACTTGTACAAACCCGGCCGCTATCAAGATTTATGGTTCTTGTGGGATGGGAAACCTTTGGTGATGGCTAATCCGGCGGCTTTACGCCCCGAGGATCAGGCGCTTTTGGACTTCTTCACGTTCCGTGTGAATGTGCCCACTTATTTTGATGAAGATTACAAGTTTGATCAAAAGTCCTGGGGTTGGTGCAGCGTCTATCCCCAGACGCGATTTGGCGTTCGGGAAGATGGCTCTGTGGAGCAAATGTGTGTTAGTTGTGCCCAAAATGCCAATGCATACGGCCTTTGTGCTATGAATGACTATCGGGGTGGTGTATTCGGCAGAGGCTATGCCAAGGGAAATGCTCTTTCACCGGAGGACCCTGCCGCATACTTGCACGGCCTTAATTTCCAACAGCAATGGGATTATGCCATCGCCAACGATCCGGATTTTGTGTTCCTGACGGGATGGAATGAGTATGTGGTGCAGCGTTTGACCGAATGGTATGCGACGCCCAACGGTTGCTCGGATAACTTCAATGCGGCATATAGCCGGGACATTGAGCCTTCTGCCGGCATTTTGAAAGATCACTTCTACTGTCAATTAGTGGAAAATATCCGTCGCTTTAAGGGTGCTGACGCGCCTACCAATGGCGTGTATCCGCACTATGTGCGCAGTACCCAAGCCCGTGATTGTGATGGGTATAAAGGGGTGCATTTTACAGAAAATACCATGCGTAACGATATTGTGGAAACTCGGGTAGAAGCGGATGAGGAGTTCGTCCATTTTACCGTGGAAACCCTGGATGACTTGACCCCTTGCACCGACCCTGCCTGGATGCGCTTGCTCATTGATACCGGCGACGCCCCCAATTGGGAAGGCTTCTCCTTGATCGTGAATCGTGTGCCCCCGGAGAATGACGCTTGCGTGGTGGAGCGATCCTTGGGTGGCTGGAATTTTGAGCGAGTTGGGCTTGCGCCGATGGAGGTTTCGGGTAAAATGCTTCGAATTTCCATTCCCCGCACATTGCTTAGCACGACCTTCAATTTCAAATGGGCGGACAATACCCGCGTGCCGGGGGCGTTGGACGATAGCGGAAATATTTTAGATTTCTACCGCTATGGCGACGTGGCGCCCGGGGGAAGATTTTGTTTCACCTTCGATTGTGAGTAAGGCTGGGTAATTACAATGCATTTTGTGGGTAAAATGCCCACGAAGTGGTATCTAATTGCCCAGCAGAAAAGAATTCCTGAATTCTACACTGAATGGTATGTGTGGTGAGTGGTTTTGCACTTGTTTCTGCTGTGATGATGAGTTGAATGTGGGGTTGAATACCGTTTTGGGCATAGAGTTGCATCTTATCAAAAGCATTTTTTTGGTATTCCGGGTCCTCCATTTTTCCGAAATGTTCCCAGTAAAAGAATTCTCCGGTTTTGGGATGCCGCAGGGTAAAATCGGGATAAATGATTCGTTTGTCGAATTGCAAAGCACATTCGTAACGAAAAGGAATTTGATGTTCTGTTAGTAAAGTGGCAATCATGGCCTCTGCTTTTGAGCGCACTAAAAGATTGCCCGGTGCGGTATGGATTTTGGATTCCATATGAGATACATTGGTTTCATAGTGTTTGTTTGACCATTCTGATAAATAATTGAACAAGTCATCGCGATCAAATAACTCTGCATAAGTAGATTGCACCGTTAACAGTTTCTTGGCTTTTTGCGGATTGTCTTGATGGTGTTGCAAATACTGATTGACTTCATTTAAATCATATTGCAGGTCACTTTCTAATGCGGTCAGCAGTTTCTTGTCTGCAAGGGCGTAAGCCAAGTCTCTTTCTTCTTTGGGCAAATAAATTATTTTACCCTCTAAACGAACATACCATTTGGTCCAAGCTCGATTTTTTGTACAGTAAAGTTCGCCCTCCGGGGAATCCGTCAGACAAAATTGTATAGTTTCGATTTTATCCACTAAATACTCTTTGAACTGCACCATTTTTTGATAGAGTGATTGTTCTTTAAGGATTTCCTGACGATACATTGTAAATCCCTCCTTTGAGAGGGTATTACAACAAAAAACAAGAAAAAAGTAAAATATTTCCCGGGAAATATTTCCTGAATTGATTCCGCTGGGTAATTACGATGTGTTTTGGCGGTAAAAAATGCGTAAATGATAGGCTAATTACCCACGTTTTCAGGAAGTAGATACTCCAGCGCTTCATGCAACGTGGCAAACTCTTTGCTGGCAAGATGTGCAACTTGACACCCTGGGTGATGGATGCAAATGGAGAAATCAGCATATTGAAACATAGGGACGTCATTTTCCCCGTCGCCGATTACTAAGAAATCCTGAGATGAAGCGCCCAGCTCCCGCGCCAGGGCTTGAAGACCGGACATTTTACTGGTGCCCTTTGGAATAAAATCAATACAATCCACCTGGCGATAAATATCCAGCGCCGTCAAGGTGGGCGTCAAGGCACAGGTAATTTCTTCTAAAATCGTAAACATCTCCGGATCCCGGGGAAAAGGCGTCAAAACCACTTCGTTGGGTTGATACCAAAGCCGCGCATCGTAAGGGGACAAGGCTTCCCGCACCAACGCCATTTGGGATAAGGCCTCGGCACTGCTATGATTCTTTATATGAAAACGCGGGGGTAGGGCAGAGCCTCCTTGTATAACTGCGCCGGTTTCGCCAACTAAAATGGCATCCGGCAGTCCCAATTGACGACACAAGCCGCATAAATAATACACAGGCTTGCCGGAACATAACACAATTTGACGGCCTTGCGCCTGGAGCCGATGAAGCAGCGCGATATTTTCCGCCAAAACTGGCTTGCCAACGGCTGCCAACGTATCATCTAAATCAAAAACCAGAAAACGATGCATTATAACTCCTCCCGGAATTGCTTTCGATATAAATCGGCGTACAGACCATCTAACGCAAGCAAATCATCATGACTGCCTTGCTCCAAAATCTGTCCCTCTCCGATAACGGCGATTTCATCTGCATTCTTAATGGTAGACAAACGGTGTGCAACCACAAGCGTCGTGCGACCTTCGCACAAACGGTCCAGCGACTGCTGAATCAAAAGCTCTGTGGTATTATCTAACGCCGAAGTCGCTTCGTCCAAAATCAAAATAGCCGGATCCTTCAGGAAAATACGGGCGATACATAAACGCTGTTTCTGACCACCGGACAAGCGCACGCCGCGCTCGCCGATGACCGTGTCGTAGCCGGCCGGCAAGGACATAATATATTCGTGAATATTGGCAGACTTGGCGGCCTCAATCACTTCTTCTTCCGTGGCGTCCAGCCGCCCATAAAGGATATTATCCCGAATACTGGTATTAAATAAGAAGATATCCTGCTGCACAATGCCAATATTTCTGCGCAGGGAGCTTCGTGTCAGCGAGCGGATGGACTTTCCGTCCAGTAAAATGTCGCCTTCTTGTACTTCATAGAAATGGGGAATCAAATGACAAATCGTGGTCTTACCGCCACCGCTGGGGCCCACCAAGGCATATTTGCATCCCGGTTGAATGGTTAAATTTACGTGTTGCAAAACCTCTTGGCCTTCGTTGTAGCTGTAGGTAACGTCACGAAACTCTATTTTACCCGAAAGCACCCCTGCATCCACCGCATCCTCGGCATCGGCTTCCGGTGGCAAATCCATCACTTCGATGAAACGATCGAACCCGGCGAAACCATTTTGGAACATTTCCATAAAACGCAGCAACGTATTAATGGGGTTCAAAAACAAATTTACGGAAACAATAAATGCGGAATAGTCAGCAAAATTGATCTTGCCGGCATACAGGAATAAACCGCCGGAAATCAAAATCACAACATTAAATATATCTGTAATAAAAGAAGTAGACGAATGGAAGATAGCCATCTGGCGATAAGCCTTCTTGTTGGCCCCTTTGAAGGCCTCATTCTGTACCTCGAACTTCTCTAACTCTTTATCCCGGTTGGTAAAAGCCTTGGTCACCCGCACCCCTGTGATGCTGCTCTCTAAAGACGCATTGATGCCCGCTACCGCTTTCTTGCTTTCTTGAAACGCCAAACGCATTTTCTTTCGCGTCAGCAAAGAAACTACCACCAGCACCGGCACGCAGGCCAATATAATTAAGGAAAGTCCCCAGTGAATGGTCCATAAATATACAATGGATAAAATCACAGACAGGGAGGAAATAATCAACGTCTCCGGGCCGTGATGAGCCAGCTCCGCAATATCCATTAAGTCATTGGTCAAGCGAGACATGATCTTTCCGGTCTCGTGGTTGTCGTAGAAGGAGAAGGGGAGGGACTGCAGCTTTTGGAACAACTGGCTGCGCATCTCCGCCTGCATGCGAATTCCCATAATGTGTCCGTAATACTGAATAAAATAATTCAGCAGCATTCGGAGAAAATAAAGCCCGAACATCAAAAGGCCCGCGCCCACAATCATGCGGTAGTTTCGGCTGGGAATCAGATCGTTCAGCATCAGGCGGGTGAGAATGGGGTAAAATATGGCAAATACTGACACCAACAGCGATGCCAGCATATCCATGATAAATAAACGTTTGTGGGGTTTATAATATTGGATAAATCTTTTGATCATAGCTTGCTCATCCGTTCATGGAATTTCGAATAGCCGTTAAGGTTTCGTCGCTGATGACATGCTCCATCTTACACGCATCCTCAGTGGCCACATCTCTGGAAACACCTAACTTGCAAAGAAAATCCGTCAGCAACGTGTGTCGCTCCAAAATCTTGGCAGCTACATCTAAACCGTAGGACGTAAGCTGAATATGGCTGTCTCCGTCTACAGTGATAAAGCCGCCCTTCTTGAGAAGTCCCACGGCTCGGCTGACGCTGGGCTTGGAATACCCCATATAATTGCTCACGTCAATGGAATGTACGTTGGGCTGCTTTTGGGACAATATATAAATGGTTTCCAGATACATCTCGCCGGACTCTTGCAAATTCATAAACCGAACTCCTTATGGAACATTGTACTGTGTTAAGCATAGCACGAAAGAGAAAATTTTTCAAGGAAGGCGATGGGGGTAAAATGTTTGACGATTTTACAAAAAAATGATATAGTAAAAGTGATTTTTGTAATTTAACAGAGGGTGATACCGTGTCTACTGCAGAAGTTGTTACAACCGGATTGTTATTGGTCTTTGGACTGTTGATTTTGATTACAGGGGTTTTGTATGTATTGCCCCTGATTTTGAATTTGCCGGCTCGTTTGTTGTCTCAAAAGAAAGCAAAGAAAGTTGCTTCTGTGCCTACGTTGGCAGAAACAGATGCATCCGGAATTCCGGGAGAAATTATTGCGGCGATTATGGCGGCGATCACGGCGGAGGAAGAAGCCCAAGGCGTACCTTACGGCAATTTCCGTGTGGTATCTTTTAAGAAAATCGGGAGGAAGGCAAGATGAGCATTCTTTATACACTGAAAGATATTTTTATGGAATCCGGATTTTATGCTATCTTTGCGGATTTCACCGGCAGCGGATGGAAAGTGTTGGTTATGTTGGGAATTGCCTGCGTACTGTTGTATCTGGCTATTGTAAAGAAGTTTGAACCCCTTTTGTTACTGCCTATTGCCTTCGGTATGCTCCTTGCGAATTTGCCCGGCGCAGCGATGTTTCATGAAGAAATTTTTGCCGGTGGACACGTGCATTGGCAGATGTTTGCGGGTTCGAATCCGGAAATTGTCCCCGGTCTTTTGGATTATTTGTACTTAGGTGTTAAATTGGGTATTTATCCATGCTTGATTTTCTTGGGCATCGGCTGTATGACCGACTTCGGTCCTTTGATTGCCAATCCATCTAGTTTGCTTTTGGGTGCGGCAGCACAGCTTGGTATCTTCTTAACTTATATTGGCGCTAAGTTTTTGGGCTTTACTTCCGCAGAGTCCGGTGCTATCGGTATCATTGGCGGCGCGGACGGTCCCACGGCCATTTTGACGTCCAGTATTCTGGCACCACACTTGTTAGGTGCTATTGCGGTGGCAGCGTACTCCTATATGGCATTGGTGCCGGTGATTCAGCCGCCTATTATGCGACTTCTTACTACGAAGAAGGAACGTTCTATTCGTATGACACAGCTTCGTACGGTTAGCAAGACGGAGAAAATTGTATTCCCCATTGCTGTTACATTGTTAGTTTCTTTGTTGCTTCCTTCTGCGGCACCGCTGGTGGGCATGTTGATGTTGGGCAACCTTTTGAAAGAAAGCGGCGTGTGCGAGCGTTTGGTGAAGACGGCTTCGGATAGCTTAATGAATATTGTAGTTATTTTCCTTGGAACTACGGTAGGTGCCACGGCTACGGCCGATCGATTCCTTACATTCCAAACATTGGGCATCATTGTATTAGGTGTGGTTGCATTCAGTATGGGTACAGCCGGCGGTGTGTTATTTGGTAAGTTGATGTGCGTGATGACCAAAGGCAGAATCAATCCGCTCATCGGTGCGGCAGGTGTATCTGCGGTTCCGATGGCTGCCCGTGTAGCCCAAAAGGTAGGGCAGGAAGAAAATGCAGACAACTACTTATTGATGCATGCCATGGGTCCTAATGTGGCGGGCGTAATCGGCTCGGCCATTGCTGCGGGACTTCTCATTAGTATGCTGGGTTAATCTTGAATAGAAATTAGATTGTTTATGAATAATGTTAATAAAATATGATATTTTCTCGAACGGCATTGTAAAATAAAATAAATATGCTATAATTGCAATGTTTTATGCTTAATTGTTTACTGCCAATATGCCCTTTTTTAAGGCGGCAGGGCAAGAAAAAGCAGAAACAGATTCTGACAGGAAGGACCAGGCGTGATGCATTTTCGTGTAACCAATCGGGAACAAGCAAAGCTACTTATTGACCGTCTTTGTGCAGCGGCTGCACAGGGAAAGGTGAATCGTAGTGTTGTTCGCCGTGTTTACATACAACGTTCTGCTTTCTCCACGTTTGCTTTGCGCAAGACTTGTGGGGATTATACACGTGCGTTGTATTGCAAGGGTCGTGATTTGTTCCAATCCTGGGTATCTTATTTGAAGCCTGCAGGTAGTGGCACGGTTCCTTCTGTTGTGGCATTTGCTTTAGCCGGTGTGATTGCATTGTCTTTCTGCTCCTTGAGTGGACAGAAACGCCGCTTGGAAACAGAGCGGAATCAATTGGCTGCAGAGAATGCACAGCTCAATACAGACGTAGAGCATCTGACGGAAACTGTCGATAAAGTAACTGCGGACAATGAAGCGACTAAAGAGCAGTTGAAAGATACCCAAAATGAATTGAATAATATCGAGCAGACACAAGACGAAGAATACAAGCAGTATTTGGAAGAACTTGTGAATACGTTACCTTCCAGATCCACCAGCAAATCTGCTGCAACTACGCAGATTGCCAAGATTCGGGAAGCTATTGAAGTCTTGCTTATGGATAGCAATCCTGTAGAAGCCGATGCGTTGCTTGCAAAGCTTGATCAGCAAGAAGCCAGCATCAACTGGAAGTATGATCATTATCCGGATTATTATCCTTCTTATGGAACACTTACTTCTCCTTACGGTTGGAGACGAGATCCATTCACCCAAGCGTATACAGTATTCCACCATGGTATTGATATTGCCAATGGTGTTGGTACCCCTATTTTCGCCAGTGCTTCCGGCACCGTGGTTGAAGTAGAGTGGGAAGGTGGCTACGGGTTGAACGTGGTAATTGATCACGGAAACGGTTATAAGACGCGTTACGCCCATTTGAGCCAGGCCCTTGTAACAGTGGGTCAGCAAGTTACAAAAGCAGATAAGATTGCGCTGATGGGTGCTACCGGACGGGTAACAGGTTCTCACTTGCAT
>JAFYOJ010000197.1 GCA_017560225.1 Clostridia bacterium | reverse complement strand
CTTTCCGAAGCGGTATGGGCACGTTTCAGAACTGGGTAAAATGGGCGCTCGTATGTCTGTTGCTGTAGCACCCGGCGGAGAACATTATGTGCGTATTGTGGGCAGTCTGCTTCGAGGTGGCAGGGGTGAAAGCACGGATTTGCGTGCCGGTGCTGCTTTGCTGATTGCGGGACTTTGCGGGAAAGGGCGCAGTATCGTATTGGATCAAGGGTATATTGCCAGAGGATATGAGGCGGTTTGCGAAAAGTTTCGAGGGCTGGGTGGACGGATTTGGGAAAATAGGCTATACTAAAAAGGTACAAAACAGATAAGGTGTGTGCAGATTATGCCGTTTGACGGAATTGTTCTCAAAGGGGCTGTGGGAGAATTAAACAGCCTGCTTTCGGGGGGGAGAATAGAAAAGATTTTTCAGACAGAGCGCGATGAAATCGTGCTGGTTTGTCATGCCTTTTCGGACCATTATCGTTTGCTTATCAGTGCAAGTCCGGCTAATCCGCGGATTCATCTTACCACCGAGAAGAAACCGAATCCTGTGATTGCGCCTCCTTTTTGCATGGTGCTTCGGAAGTACTTACAAGGTGCACGAATTGTGGGAATTTGTCAATCCGGATGTGACAGGGTTGTGACCTTGACAGCCGAAATGCGCAACGAAATGGGGGATTTGGAGGAGAAAAAGTTGGTGGTGGAGATTATGGGCCGCCATAGCAACGTCATTCTTCTGAACGGTAGCGGTGTTATTCATGATGCCATTAAACATATTGATCAAGATATTAGCCGTGTGCGTGAAATTATGCCCGCCCGTCATTATGTAGCGCCTCCTGCACAAGAAAAACTCTATGGAAGTAGTGTGACGATAGACGCATTGGGGGAACGGAAAGGGCAAGCTGACCAAGAAATTCGTGTACATGCTTGGTTGTTGGAAATTTTGTCCGGATTCAGTCCTGTTTTATGTAAGTGTGTCTGTACTTCGGCTGAAATTGATCCGAATACACATTTAGGTGCATTGACCTTGGAAGAAACAGAACGGTTGTTTAGAGAAATCCTTGCTGTGTGCCAAGAAATTGAACAAGAAACTTTTTACCCGGCGATTCTCGGCGACGAGAAAGATTTCCACTGTGTACGCTGTGTTTCAGAAGTTCGCGGTATAAGTCGTAAATTTAGCACAGTGAACCGGATGATTGATGAATTCTATACCGGTCGGGACCGGGAAGCTCGCTTGCGGGAACGAAAGAGTGGCTTGGAGAAAGTGTTGGGCTCGGCCATTGACCGTGTGGTCCGGAAAATGTCTATTCATGAGGAAACCCTTGTGCAAAATCAAGATTATGGGCGGTATAAAGTATACGGAGATTTGCTGAATAGTCAGATTTATGCATTGCCGGAATATGGGAAAGAGGCACGCTTGGTGAATTACTATGAGGAAACCATGCCTGAAATAGTCATTCCTTTAGATGAAAGTAAGAATGTGTCCCAGAATGCACAGCGGTATTTTCTTCGGTACAAAAAAGGAAAAGCGGCGTATGAAAATGCACTTTCTCTGAAGGAGAATGATTTACCGGAACTTGCCTATTTAAGACAGGTGCAGGTGATGCTCGCCCAATCGGAAGATGAGGAATCCGTCGGGGAAATTCGTATGGAATTAGCCCAGGAAGGTTATTTGAAAGAAAGAGGAAAGAAGGACACTGCGCCCAAAGTGTCGGCGCCTCCCTCTGCGTTCTTAGGCGGCAAACCTGCTTCGAAGAAAACCCTGCGAGAACGTGCCGCAAAAGCAAAAAGTAAACAGAAAGGCAAATCTGCTTCCGGAGAGCCTTCCCAGGGAGAGACGAAACCTATGCGTTATACATCGCCGGATGGCTATCGTATTTTGGTGGGCAGAAATAATCGACAGAATGATCGATTGACCCTTAGAGACAGTCGCGGAGAAGATCTGTGGTTTCACGTTCACGGTGCGCCCGGTGCCCACGTCGTCCTTTGTACCCAAGAGAAACAGGGCGTTTGGTCGAATCTGTCCATTGAAATGGCGGCATCACTGGCGGCTTGGTACAGTGATCAGCGAAATAACTCAAAAGCGGATGTGGATTATACCAAGATTAAACACATAAAGAAAATCCCGGGCGCACACCCGGGAATGGTTACGTATACCCATTATAAAACAATTACAGTTGTGCCGAAAGACGGTCAGCAGAGGGAATCTACTTCTGTATCATAACCGGTGATTTCGTACACGTAAGTAGCGCTGCCTTCCATAAATACGTGGTTGGTCTTCTCATCCCATGTAATCTTTAAGTCGCCGCCATTTAATTTCACGGTGACTTCTCGGTCGCAATAGCCGTTTAAGATTGCGGCAATTGCCGTTGCTGTGGCACCGGTTCCGCAGGCAAATGTTTCTCCGGAGCCTCTTTCCCACACGCGCATACGAACGGTCTTTCGGTCTAGTACTTTAGCAAACTCAGCGTTTACCCGGGCAGGGAAGATGCTGTGGTTCTCAATCAAGGGACCGATGGCATCAATATTCAGGCCATCTACGTCTTTCACAAAGGTAACTGCGTGGGGATTTCCCAAGTTGATCGCTGTAATACGGTACGGTCTTCCGCCTACGCTGATTTCCCGATCAATCATGGTGTCGTCGTTCCACAGTACAGGAATTTTCTTGGGTGTAAATACCGGCTCGCCCATATCGACGATGGCGCCAACGCATTTGTCGTTTTTGATAATCAAGCGAAGGATTTTGATGCCGCCCAAAGTTTCAATGGAAATGGTATCGGATTTTGTATAGCCGTAGTCATACACGAATTTTCCTGCACAACGAATACCGTTCCCGCACATTTCTGCCCGAGAACCGTCTGCGTTATAAATATCCATGCTAAAATCGGCTTTGTCGGAACGGCCTACTAAAATCAAGCCGTCTGAGCCTACGCCAAAGTGCCGGTCACTGATGCGTACCGCTAATTGAGCCGGATTCTCAGGACGGGACTCCATGCAATCCGCATATACGTAATCGTTTCCTAAACCGTGCATCTTCACTAATCTCATTGTCGCCATCTCCTTCAATTCTTTACTCTTTGATATTATCATACACCGGTCGCTTCGTCAAAGGCTTTTGCGCTTTCCGGATATAAGGTGCGGTCCCATTCCGGGGCATCGCCTCGCAGGTAGGTACTGCTGCTTTTTTGCTCGTCTGTAAGTAATTTTTGGCTATGTTGAGGACTATGGTCCATCGATGGGGGGCTGGTCTGTCTTTCGGCGTAATGGTAACAAACCCTTTTCCCTGTATCTAATATATGCAGTGCCGGTTCGGCGGGCTCCGAAAGAGGAGGTTCTAACATATCTTGCTCAAACTTGCCGCCTCCTGTACGCTACGCAGAATGATAGCATGTTTTAATGCGGAAGACAATGCGGGGCACTTGTGAAAAATAGAATATATTGGTATAATAGACTTGTATATACAATTTAATGATGGGAGCGCGTATCCTTGGATTTATTTAAGAAGATTTATTTGAAAGAAGGCAAAGGGATTGATCAGGACCAGCCGGAGAAGCGGGCGTTCTTTCGATTTTGGGAAATTGCATGGTTTAAGCGGTATAAGCTGATGGCCATTAACCTTCTTTATTTATTGACGAATTTGATCCCGATTGTATTGGCGGCAGCCAGTTACATTGTGGCAGTTGCTTTTTATTTTACCTTGACCTACGGAATTCCGGTGACGCAAGCAATTGAACAAAGCGCAAGACCGGAAGGCGCTAAGTGGTTGTTCTTGGCAGGCCTTTTCTTTATCACCGGCTTGTTTACGTTGGTACCTATTTTCTCCTCCGGTCCTTGCTATGCAGGTCTTACGTTTATTACCCGTTCTTTTGTAAAGAGAGAACCGGTATTCTTGTGGACGGACTTTAGGGGAAAGACACGAAGCAATCGCGCTTTAGCCATTAAAGTAATGCTGATCAATGCTTTGGTGGGTTTTGTAATGATGATTGGTGTCGCTTTCTATTTGTCTTGTATCGGGTTGAATTCGAATCTGGCGGCATTGTTACCATCGTGGTTTTTGTATGTGGTCGTTGCCGTTGTGGTTTTTGCATTCTTCCTGTTCTTCTCGATGAACCTGTATATTTACCCAATGATTGTAACATTCCGTCTTACGCTGAAACAGGTTTATAAGAACGCTATGATTTTTGCGGTGATTCGTTGGCTTCCCAATATGGGTATTTTGCTCCTTACGGCAGCTTGTATTGCGGCGCCGCTTTTACTGATTAACGGCACGTTTGCTTTCATTATTTCTTTGTTACTGTATGTGTTGCTGGCGCCGGCCTTTATGTCGTTCTTGCACACATTTTACGTATATCCGACACTGAAACGTTATATGATTGACAATCCCAAAGCGGACAAGTCACAAGAATAAGGGGGTCTCTTCTTATGTTTTACTACGCGAATAAACGCAGACGGAACAAGAAAATTATTTTAATCGTGAGTATCGCAGTTGCGGTGATTGCGTGTGTGGTGTTGGGCATTGTATTCTCCGATACCATTGGCGGTTGGTTTAAATCAGCGCCGAAAGCGTCAGAAGCGCCCACTGCATCTGCAGAAGCAACACCTACGCCCATTCCGGAGCCGCAGAAACCTATTGTGGAAACAGGGATGACCGTGCTGGAACGGTTTGGTGTGCCGGAAGGCTTTAAACGAGTATCTACGATGACCGGCAGTTTTGGGGAATTCTTACGTCAGTATCCTTTAAAGGCATACGGCACGGTGCCGATGTACCAAGATGGTACGGAGAATTTGAATGCACCTACTGTGGCGGTGTTGAATCAGGCGTTGATCAGTAAGAATCAGAATAGCCCGGATGCCATTATGTGGCTGTATGCAGAATATTTGTTTGAGAAGGGTGCATATCAGGAGATTTCCTTTGATTTCTTTGTGACACCGGTGTTCCACTTTGACTATGCCACTTGGCTTACGGGACAGCGATTATCGGTAGATGGTAGCAAAGTGGAGTGGAAGATGCCTGAGAACGGAACGGCAGAAGAGCCTTCTTTGGCGAGTTTACGTGCTTATATGATTTACGTAATGATGTATGCCAACGCAGCGTCTCTCAAAGGTCAGCTTTCTGCGGTTACGACAGACAGTTTGACTGTAGGGGATATGCTTATTGACGGACATGCAATTATTATTTTGGATGTCTGTGTCAATGAAGAAACCGGCGAGAAACGGTTTATCTGTGCAGAAGGCAATTCACCGGCAACGGAGATGTACATTTTGCAGGATGGGGAAACCGGATCGGTATGGCTCACACTGGAAGAAGATGGCACATTTATTAAAGGCGACAAGGTTTACAGTGCTGATGCGGTTCGCAGATTTCAATAATAAGTAAATGATTTTGGGCGTATACAGAAATTTTGTTGTATACGCCCAAAAATTGGGCGTATGGGCAAAAAACTTCCTATACGCCCAATTTTTTTAGTTCCCTTTGCAAAATACGTGGCTGCCGATGGTGACAGAAATGGGTAATTGCTTAATCCACGCATTGGTGGCTGTCTTTGGATTGTAATAATATAAGCAGCCGTAGGTGGGGTCCCAGCCGTTTAAGGCATCTCTTGCTGCCTGATAGGCAGTGGAATTCGGTGTCAAATTAATTTGTCCATCCGCTACCACGTCAAAGGCGCCGGATTGATAAACCACTCCTGAAATGGTCTTAGGAAAACGGGAATCTTCTACTCGGTTCAAAATAACTGCAGCCACAGCTACTTGTCCCGCATAAGGTTCGCCGCGTGCTTCTCCGTAGACGGCTCGAGCTAATAATTCAATATTGCTATTGGATGAGCTGGTGCCGCCGGAGGATGACACGATGCCCATGGCACTGAGTGTATTGGGCCCTGCGATACCATCTACAGTTAAGTTGTTATATCGTTGGAATTTCCGCACGGCATCTTCGGTTTGTTTGCCGTAAATACCATCGACGGTGCCTGTATAGTAGCCCCAATTCTTTAATTTGGTTTGAATCTGACGCACTTCGCTGCCTCTGGAACCACGCTTGGACAGTACGTCTTGTGTTTCCGT
>JAFYOJ010000196.1 GCA_017560225.1 Clostridia bacterium | reverse complement strand
AGCATCCAGGGACCGATAGGCTTTTTCCGGGAGCATACACAGCTCTAAACACCCCCGCAAGCATGCAGTCATTTGGCAACTCATGCAAAATTCCCGAAATGCATACACCAACAAGACGCCCGCAAACCATCCACCAAGCTGCGGACAGAATAATAAACCACTGATAAAAAGCAACATCACATATACCGGAGCCGCAGAGGCTATCAAATTCCCGCCCATAATCTCCAAATAGGTAGCCGGTATGGGATTATCCCGCAAAATTCCCCTGCCATCCCGAAACCGTTTCCCCATATAAGGAATCAACTGCCAATCGCCTCGTATCCAGCGGTGCATTCGCTTTAAATAACTAATGACATCCTTTGGAAAAGACTCATACAATCGAACTTCCGAAGCATACCCCGCCCGCAGGATGGCACCTTCAATCAGATCATGACTCAGCAGCGTTTCCGGCGCAAAAGTATGTTCCAATAACAAGCGATACAATTCCGGAATATAAATACATTTTCCCGAATAAATCCCCATTCCGGTTTTATCATAGTAGTACTCTGAAACGCGTCCGCCATAGCCGGAAAAACCGTTTTCTCCACCCAGCAAGCCGGCAAAAGGTGTAATTTCCCGGTCCGCACTGTAAAATGCCGCACAAGGTGCAATCAAACCATGTCCTTTGGATACCACCGGCAATGCGCCGGAAGTATCCACAACCGGCCGATTCAGCGGATGCTCCATTTGCTCCACCAAACGTACCATGGCAGAATAGGTCATCACAGAATCAGCATCCACTGTGATGATATAATCAATTTTTGGAAAGTTTCCTTTCGAGACTTGTTCCTCTAAAAAAGAACCAAAATCCAACAATGCGCCTCGTTTCCGTTCCCGGCCGGAGTAATTTCCTTCCGTTTCCACAAATACGCGAGGGCGCATATAAAACAAACATTTCGGACCCCCGCGAAGCTGCATCACGCGCACCGCTTCTTCCATCCCCCGAATCAAAGGGCCATCCGTTTCTTTCGAAGGCGCTGTATGTTCCGGCAAATCTCCTATGAGTGCGCAGTGCAAATTTTCTTTTTTCCCTTTAGGAATCATATTTTCCAATTGGGCTAATAATGCTTGTCCACGCTTCAAGTCCGGAATCAGTGCCGGCATCACAAACAACACATGGATATGGGACGGGATCATGCCGCCAAAATCCATGGCGGGGCAGATTCGGGGCCGAAGTTTTTTAGATCGGTAATGCCGGTAAAATGTTGCAAAAAGCAACCGGCACACAAACAAGAATGGTCCCACCACCGGAATAAGCAAACAGAGTCCGCACCACAAAAGCGTTCTTTTGACACCGGGCTTCTTGCGGATTGTTTGAGGTGATTCAAGTCCTTGTATACAAAATCCCACGTGGACGTTTTTCTGTTGGGCAATTTCGATTACACGCAAAGCTTCTTCTACAGGCGAAACCCCTTTGCGACGGGCAGATTCATAAATTTGTTTAATATATGCATCTTTGGTTTCCCGGCTCATTTTTGTAAAAATGCCTGCAGGATCATTGGTCAATATTTGTTCTACGCGATTTAGTTTAGACAAAATCCGTTCCATAGGCAGATCGCTGATTTGGGACAAACTGCGAATACAATTTCCCATTTCCACCCCTATACGGATTTGCATCTGATGGGCTGCATCAATTAAGCCGTGAATTGTTTGGCCACTTCCCGCAAGACAACGGGAAAGACTGTTGCGAAGCGGTGTTGTGTCCGTCCCCACTTCCGATGCCGCACGCAAAATGCCATCTGCAAAGGCCGGCGTAATCGTTTCAACATTGGCAAACAAAATGTCCAGCGCTCGACAGGTTCCATCTGTCATAGAGGCAAATTTCAGATAGACGCGTTTCGCTTCTTCTCGTTCTTGTCTTATTGTTTCCAGCTTTGAACACAGATCGCCTACCCTTTCCAGCAAACATACGCGCAGCATTTCCGGAAAAGCATATAATTCCGGAAGGCTCAGCACATGATGCTGTTGATATTCATCCGCATATAGAAGAATATTTTCTTCAGAAGCTTGCCCTTCTCCTTTTAGGATTATATACAGCGCAGCAAAATATCCCTGCAAACGAGAACGAGTCTTTACCGGGGACCGGGAATCCGCCAGTGTTTCTCCCCACCCTTGTAAGAGATAATAATTATCCCAAATCCATTCTTCACCCGGCATCAAATGTTGGTGATCTTCCTGCGCAGACACGCGCCTATATGTTTTTTCTATTTTGTTGGTAATCCCTTGAATTTTAGGAACAGCTTTCTCCCCATACTGTTTGACGAAACCGTAATAATCCACGTAACATCCCACACTTTACTTTGAAACATTCTTTTCGTTAGTATGGAACGAAATGGAGGGATTTATGCGTTTTGCAGTTCTTTCTTCTGCAGTTTAGAGAGATCTCCCGGGTACATAGCGCTGTAAATGCGCATAGGATTTAATTGATATTCCGTACCCAAATTGCGAGATAGCAAGGTGTCCACCGTAACAAAGCGATATCCCTCCCCGGCCAAACGATCCATGGCTTGAAAAGCTGTTTCAACAGAAGTGGCATAATTATCGTGAAGCAGCACAATGGAACCATCTCGAACACTTTTCACAATTTGATCCACCATTTTAGTCACGTTACGACATTCCCAGTCCCGTGTATCCACACCACTCCAACAAACGGTAATCATGGGAGATGCAATTTTACGCACCCAAGGTGCGGTTAAACTTCCACCGCCCGGCGGACGCATATATTTAGGTTTTGCACCTGTAATCATTTCTATAATTTGGCTGGTTTTAGAAAGTTCTTTATATACTTGCGACGGAGTTGCTTGAGAAAGATAGCAATGGGTGTAGGTGTGATTGCCGATTTCGTGGCCTTCCGCTTGCATCCGTTGTATCAGCTGAATATTCGTCTTTGTGCGGACATCTTGTTGTTCCGGGTCAATTTTCATACCCACCACAAAGAATGTCGCCTTGGCATTTCGTTCCTGCAACCCATCCAAAAGACGTTTGGTTTGAACAGGGTCCGGACCATCGTCAAACGTAAAGGCCACCATTTTACCCTCGGTTGCTGCACAAACGGGACCGTATAAAATAAAGCTTAGTGATAGTACAATCCATAAAATTCGACGCATTTTCGTATAAATCCCTTTCTTGACGCAACGATTTTGACGTTAGTTTTTTCTTTTTGCGGGAATTTACACTGTGAAATTTTGCCCATAAAAACAATTTTGCCTGCGGAATTGCTTCCGCAGGCAATGTATCCCTGAAATATAAAATAAAGTGAAATCAAGTCAAACATATAAATTGTGTAGCATGTTCTGTATGTCTTGAACGCAAAACTCGCCTCGCGGGTGCAACCACGAATACAGGCAGGCTTGCCGCCTCAACTACAACTGTGCTACTCGAACGTATTCCGTCCGAATTATTCAGCGTCCTCGGAAACTTCCGGAACAGCCTGAAGCTTAGAAGCGAGGATATCGCCAATGGATGTACCCATAGATGCAGGCTCGTTGTTGATTACAACTTCGTCTTCATCCTTCTTTGCTTTCTTCTCGCCCTTTACGCTCTTGCCCTTCTTTCTTTCCTTCTTCTCAGGAACGATGGGCTCGCCGTTCTCGTCAAGTTCAAGCGGCTTCGGCTCAGGATCGTAAGCCTGAACGTCACGAATGCTCAAGTTGATCTTCTTCTCAGCGATGTTGGTATCAATGATCTTTGCCATAACTTTCTGACCGATCTTCAAGCAATCTGCTGCAGAAGAAATTCTCTGGTTGGAAATTTGGGAGATATGTACCAAACCGTCTACACCGGTTGCGATGTTTACGAATACACCGAAGCTTACGAAACGTACAACGGTAACTTCAAGAATGTCGCCAACCTGGTACAAGTTCTCAGCATCAAACCAAGGATTATCCTCAGCCTTTCTGTAGCCAAGAGAAATACGCTTCTTCGCCTGGTCGCACTCAAGTACAGTTACTTCAACTTCTTCACCTACGCTGAGAACTTCTTGAGGATGACGAATCTTCTTCCAAGAAAGTTCAGAAAGGTGAATCAAACCGTCGTAACCACCCAAATCAACAAATGCGCCGAAAGGAGTCAAGCTCTTAACAGTACCGGTGCATACCTTGCCCGGATATACTTCTGTCCAGAACGTAGCATCCAACTTCTCACGTTCAGCAGCCAAAATAACCTTTCTGGAACCGATGATGCGGTTGTGTCCCTTGGGGCCCTTCTCGAAAGAAGTAATAATAACGTCCATGGACTGACCAACGAATTGAGAAATATCCTTTACAAAACGCTCTGCAAGCTGAGATGCAGGAATGAAAATTCTTACAGAACCAACGAAAGCAACTACGCCGCCGTTTACAGCTTCTGTTACCTTAACTGTAACAGGAGTCTTGTTCTCATAAGAAGCTTCCAAAAGCTGCATGTTCTTCTTGTTGTCAATGCGTCTTTTAGACAAGATTGCTTCGCAATCCTTGTCACTTACCTTTACAACCATAGCCTCAACCTCGTCGCCTACCTTAAGTTCGGTAACAGGCTGTCCGGGAACGGTTGCGAATTCATCAATTGCAATGAATCCTTCAAATTTGAAGCCCAAGTCTACGTATACGCCCTTGTCGTCAATCTTGCTAATTGCACCCTTAACAATCTGACCGCTGGTGAGCGTTCTCAAAGAATCCTCTAACATGGACTCAAAAGACTCTACCTCTGTGTCTGCCACTTTTGTTTCGATTTCACTCATCTTACCAATAACCTCCTCAATGATCCAGTCGGGCGTGGACGCACCGGCTGTCACTCCAACAATAAAAATATTATTTAATGCGTTTGCTTCAATGTCGTCTGCAGTTTCCGCCCAAAGTACCGCGGGGCAGATTTCCTTGCTGATATCGTAAAGCTTTCGGGTGTTGGAACTGTTCCGTCCGCCTACGATGACCATCAAGTCAACCTCCGACGCAATCTTGACCGTTTCCTGTTGACGCATAGAAGTCGCACTACATATTGTATCAAAAATTATCGCTTTGTCAAAGGATTTTTTCAAAAAATTTGTAAATTCGGTAAATTTTTCTTTAGAAAAAGTGGTTTGCGCCACAACACTATACAAGATATTGTTTCCTGCCTCTTTTTCACGGGTGAAAAATTCTTTCAAGCGATCAATATCATCGTCAATAATCGCAGAATTTCCGCACCAACCGTTAATTCCAATGACTTCCGGATGATCCGGACTGCCCACAATCACAACTTGCCGACCTTGTTTCGTCTGTTCTTCCGCCAATTTGTGAATCTTCCGCACGAAGGGACAGGTGGCATCAATCACGTTTGCCCCCATAGCCTCTAACCGTGCATATACCTCCGGTCCTACTCCGTGAGCCCGGATAATCACATTGGCGAATTCCGTCTTTCCCTCGCAATGAGTGGCAATTTCTTCTAAACTTTCCACCACCGTAAGACCTTGCTTCTCCAAACGTTGGATGACCGCTTCATTATGAATTAACGGGCCATACGAAAACACACGGCGTTGTGTCCCCAGACTTTCTTCCAAAGCCTGAAAAGCCATCTTCACCGCGTGATCTACACCAAAACAAAATCCTGCCGTCTTAGCCCTTAGAAACTTCACCGGGCACCTCCATCATATTATAAATACCATCCATTGTATCTGCCGCCAACTGCTGAATGGCTGCGCGATCATTCAAATGTTCGTCGCCCAACTTTTCTCTCACAGAGAAAGGCTCTCCAAAACGAACGTAGACTCTGCCGAACAATCGAATCTTGCCCCAAATCGCAACAGGTTGAATCATGGCATCTCCATCTACGGCAAAGCGTACAAAGCCGGGTTTCGCCGGCAAGCGTCCTTTCTTGCCCTTCCCGCGCGTGCCTTGTGGGAAAATACCAATAATCTCGCCCCGTTCCAACAATTCTTTGGTGGTTCTGGCAGCGCCCACATCTCGAGCGCCCCGTTTCACCGGATACGCCCCGAGCGCTGTAAACAATTTCGCCAGCAGTTTATTGCGGAAGATTTCCTCTTTTGCCATCCATTTGATGTATCGAGGTACCCGATAACCAATTAAGAACATATCCAACATAGATTCATGGTTGGATACAACCACAACCGGTCCTTGGTTCGGTACATTCTCCGGGTAGAAAACCGTTGTTCGTACAAAAAGTTTAAAGATTACTCTAAAAATCCATCTGACAAATTCCATCAAATGTCCCCTCCGGACAACTTCAATTTTCGCATAATAATTCGGCGAACCGTTTCAATGCTCTCTTGCAAGTCCAAATTGGTGGTATCCAAAAGTGTAGCATCATTGGCTCTCGAAAGGGGCGCAAAAGCACGGCTGCTGTCGTTCTTATCTCTAAACTGCATATCTGCATGCACCTGCTCAAAGGTAATATCTTTCATACCCTT
>JAFYOJ010000020.1 GCA_017560225.1 Clostridia bacterium | reverse complement strand
TTCCGCTCTCCTGTTGACATTATCGGACTTTCGGTGCGGGAGAGGACCTGGCGTCAGCTTTCCCTTTCTTGGGGTGTAACGCCCCTTCTTTGCGAGGAATATCCTTCCGCAGAAGTGCTGTTCTACACGGCGAAATGTATTGCCAAGAAGGCCTTTGATTTGAAGACAGGCGACACCATTATCATTACCGGCGGCACCACCACCGGTGAGTCCGGGAATACCAATACCATTCGTATTGAAACTGTCTAAATTTAGACATAAAAACATAACAACCTTTTCATTGACAAACTAATACTATTAGTTTAGAATGAGCCTGTTATTCTTTACATGGGAGGAAAGGCTTTGGGGAAAGGTTTGTCCAGAGAAGTGATTGTGGAAACGGCGGCCCAAATGGTGCGGGAAACGCCTTTTCAGCAAATATCCGTAAATGAATTGGCTCGGACGCTGGGTGTGAAACCGGCTTCTTTATACAACCATATTGCTTCTGCGGAGGATATTCGCACAGAGGTTGGATTGTATGCGGCAAGAAAACTGATTCGGGAGACGGGAGAAGCCATTGCCGGCAAGAAGCGGCAGGATGCTCTTATGGCTTTTGCTAAAGCGTACAGAACTTTTGAACGGGATAATCCGGGCTTATATTTTTATATTATCCATTTACACGATGCGGAGGATTCCAGACTTCGGGAAGCGGCAGCCGCCATTATTCATCCCATTTATGAAATCCTTGCGGATTATGGATTGACACAATCCCAGAGCCATCATTGGCAACGGGTATTTCGCAGTATGATGCACGGCTTTATTGTGCAGCAGCGCCACGGGTATTTTACCAACCCGCAAGCCGACAGCGAACAGTCTTATGAAATTGGAATTCAATGTGTGATTGACGGCATCCGGGCCGCTGCACAAGAGAGTGAGGGAAATAAATGATTAAGAAACTTGCAAAGAGTATTCGGGAATACAAGACACCGTCTTTGCTATGCCTGATTTTCATTGTATTAGAGGCCGTATTAGAGTGCTTGATGCCCTTTATTATTGCGGACTTGGTGAATCAGGTGAATGCGGGATGCGAAATGGACGTTATTTTGAAGCAGGGCGGCATTTTGCTGTTGATGGCTATTGCGTCTTTGACTTGCGGTGCCTTGGCAGGCGTTTTATCTGCCAAGGCTTCTGCCGGCTTTGCCAAGAATTTGCGCCATGACTTATTCTATAAGGTGCAGACGTACTCCTTTGAGAATATTGATAAATTCTCCTCAGCTTCCTTGGTAACCCGTATGACCACAGACGTAGGCCACGTACAGATGTCCTACTTGATGATCATTCGCGTTGCGGTGCGGGCGCCTTTGATGTTTATTTTCTCCATTATTATTGCTTATATTATGGGCGGTGCTTTGTCTACGATGTTCGTGGTGGTTGTACCGTTCCTTGCAATCGGACTTTTCTTAGTCGCCCGCAAGGCTATGCCCACCTTCCGGAAAGTATTTAAGAAATACGACCGTTTGAACGAATCCATTGAAGAGAACGTGCGGGCCATGCGCGCTGTCAAAGGTTTCTCCAGAGAAGATTATGAGAAAGAAAAGTTCGGGGAAGCGGCGGAAAATATTCGGAAAGATTTTACCCGTGCCGAGCGTATCGTGGCTTGCAACACGCCGATCTTCCAATCCTGCATGTACTTCAATATGACTTTCGTATTGCTGATTGGATCTTGGTTGATTATCCGAAGCAGTGGCGCTACCTTAAACGTAGGTCAGCTTTCTGCCATGCTTACGTACGGCGTACAGATTTTGATGTCCTTGATGATGGTTTCTATGATTTACGTGATGCTGACCATTTCCTTGGAATCTGCCCGCAGAATTGTGGAAGTGCTGGACGAAACACCGGCCATGACACAACCTGCAGATGCGGTAACCGACATTCCGGACGGATCTATTGTATTTGACCACGTAAATTTCAAGTATTCCTACAAAGCAGACCGCTGTGCTTTGGAAGATATTAATCTCAATATTCCTTCCGGCGCTACGGTGGGTATCTTAGGTGGTACCGGTTCCGGTAAATCTTCTTTGGTACAGTTGATTGCCCGTTTGTATGATGCCACCGACGGTCGTGTTTTGGTTGGCGGCCGGGATGTACGGGAATACGATTTGTATGCACTGCGCAACAGCGCCTCTATGGTATTGCAGAAGAATGTGTTATTCTCCGGTACTATTAAAGACAATCTTCGCTGGGGTAACCCCGATGCCACGGAGGAAGAAATGATTGAGGCTTGTAAACTTTCTCAGGCCCACGAGTTTATTGAAACGTTCCCCAATGGCTACGACAGTATGATTGAGCAGGGGGGTACCAACGTATCCGGCGGTCAGCGTCAGCGTTTGTGTATTGCAAGAGCGCTTTTGAAGAAGCCGAAGATTTTGATTTTGGATGACTCTACCAGTGCCGTAGATACCAAGACGGATGCCTTTATCCGTCAGGGCTTTGACCGTTTTATCCCGGAAACCACCAAGATTATTATTGCCCAGCGTGTTTCCTCCGTGGAGCAAGCGGATATGATCGTGGTGATGGATGGCGGCCGTGTGCAAGCGGTAGGCAAACACGAGGAACTTCTGGCCTCTTGCG
>JAFYOJ010000195.1 GCA_017560225.1 Clostridia bacterium | reverse complement strand
GGCGACTGGCGCTGTAGAAACCACTTCTTACGCAGGCCCTTATGCCTATCGTTTGGACGAACAGAATGTCTGCGTACTGGATTTCGCTGAATATCGTTTCCAAAATGGCGATTGGCAACAGGCAAAAGAAGTGCTGAAAGTAGATCAAAGTATTCGTGATTTGGTGGGCATTGAACACCGCAGCGGTGCTATGCTTCAGCCTTGGTATTCTAAACTCAACGACGATCAGGTTTATGGCGAAGCAGAACTTCGTTTCACCTTCTATGCGGATCAAGTACCTGCAAAGGATTGCTTCTTGGCGGTAGAGCGACCGGATTTGTGTCACTATACCTTAAACGGAACAGCGCTTGCTTGTACGGATCCGGAAGATTTCTGGATTGATATTTGTTTTAAGAAATTACGGGTGCCGGCAGGCCTGATTCGAGCCGGAAAGAATGAAATTGTGATGAAGACATCCTTCCGACGCACCACGAATATTGAAGCCATTTATTTGGTGGGCGATTTCGGTGTGCAGATTGCAGGTCATACGGCGACTTTAACTACGCTGCCGGATCGGATTGATGGCGGTGAATTGAAGGAAGCAAATTTGCCTTTTTATACGGGATGTATTTCCTATCTCATTCCGGCATCTGCGTTCCCCACCATAGAGCCGGGGCAGCGGGTGGTACTTCGGGCGAAGGACTTCCGGGGCTCTTTGGCCAAAGTTGGGGCGGCTGGTGAAAAAGCCGAAAAGGTTCTTGCGTGGAACCCTTACGAAGCGGATATCACAGAATACGTGCAGGCTGGAAAAGGCGTTGAGATCACCCTTGTTCCTTCCAGACGAAACATGTTCGGACCTCTTCATATGGTGCCGGAAGTGGTGGATGCTTTAGGACCGCAACACTTTGTGACGGTGGGCGATATGTGGGATGACGACTATCGCTTGGTAGAAAGCCGTTTGGGCGAGATTGAGATTTGCGTGATTGTGTAGAAATATGGTATAACTATTTACGGAAAGGGGAGTACGCAAATGCCCAATTGTTTGATTTTGAAGAAGTCTAATTGCAAGAACTGTTATAAATGTATTCGCCATTGTCCGGTGAAAGCTATTCGCTTCTCCGGCAATCAAGCCCATATTATTGGTAATGAATGTATTTTGTGCGGTCAGTGCTTTGTGGTGTGTCCCCAGAATGCGAAAGAAATTGTGGATGAGCGGGAGAAGGTCCGTGTGTTCCTGCAAAGCGGTTTGCCTGTTTACGTCAGTTTGGCGCCCTCTTTTGTGGCAAACTATGATGGCGTAGGCATTGAAAGTATGCGGGAAGCATTGCTTCAAATGGGCTTTGCCGGGGTAGAGGAAACGGCTATCGGCGCCACCATTGTGAAGACTGAATACGAGCGGATGCTTCGGGAAGACAACCGGGACATTGTGATCTCTTCTTGTTGCCATTCTGTGAATTTGCTCATTCAAAAGTATTTTCCGGAAAGTTTAAAATATTTAGCCGACGTAATGTCGCCCATGCTGGCCCATTGCCGGGATCTGAAACAGCGCTATCCCGATGCTAAGACTGTATTTGTAGGTCCCTGCGTTGCCAAGAAGGACGAAGCGGAGTATTACGAGGGCATTGTGGATGCGGTTTTGACCTTCGAGGAACTGACCCAGTGGATGCAAGAAGTAGGGATTCAGCCTGCGTGTAAAATGGATGAAGATCCACACAGCAAAGCCCGTTTCTTCCCCACTACCGGTGGCGTGTTGAAGACCATGGAGCCGGCTATTGAAGGGTATACCTATATTGCTTTAGACGGCGTGGAGAACTGCGTGGCTGCCTTGAAAGATATTGAACGGGGCAAGATTCACCGTTGTTTTATTGAAATGTCTGCCTGCAGCGGAAGCTGTATCGGTGGTCCTGTGATGGAGAAATTCCACCGGTCGCCCATTCGGGATTATGCCAGCGTTTCTCAGTATGCAGGTCAGGAAGATTTTACCGTGACACAACCGGATACGCTGACATTAAAGAAACATTTTACCCCCATTGAACATCGCCTGCCCATGCCCTCTGATGCGGAAATCAATGACGTGCTCAGACAGATGGGTAAGTTTAAGCCGTCCCAAGAACTGAATTGCGGCACCTGCGGCTATAACACTTGTCGAGAGAAAGCGATTGCTATCTGTCAGGGGAAAGCGGAAATTTCCATGTGCTTGCCTTTCCTGAAAGATAAAGCAGAGAGCTTCTCCGATACGATTGTAAAGAATACGCCCAATGGTTTAATTGTGCTGAATGAAATGCTGGAAGTGCAGCAAATCAATGAAGCGGCTCGGAAGATTATGAATATTCGGGCAAGTTCTGACGTGCTGGGAGAACAAGTGGTGCGGATTTTGGATCCGTCTCCTTTTATGACGGTGTTGCAGACAGGTCGCCCTATTCGGGAACAGCGTTTGTATCTGGCAGAGTACCAAAGATACGTGGAACAAACGGTGGTGTACGATCGAGAGTCCCGTATGTTGGTGGGCATTATGCGTGACGTTACCGATGAAGAGTATGCCCGGGAGCGGAAAGAAAGTATCAGTCGCCAGACTATAGAGGTTGCAGATAAAGTGGTGGATAAGCAAATGCGCATTGTCCAGGAAATTGCTTCGTTGCTTGGTGAGACGGCGGCAGAGACCAAAATTGCACTGGCGAAGTTAAAGGAGTCCATTTCCGATGAATGATTTATGTGTAGATATCGGTTATAAAAGCATTCATCACGTAGGGGAGCAACTTTGCGGTGACCACGTGGACGTGGCGGAGGAGAATGAACATTCCAGCGTCATTGTTCTGGCAGACGGTCTTGGAAGTGGTGTCAAGGCAAGTATCTTGTCAACACTAACCTCTAAGATTATTTCTACCATGGTGGCAGCAGGCCTTCCTATTGAAGAATGTGTAGAGACCATTGCGGCTACTTTGCCGGTTTGTTCCGTGCGGGGGGTAGCATATTCTACTTTTACCATTTTACACCTGATCAATAACGAGACAGTGGAACTGATCCAGTACGATAATCCCCACGTGATTTTGATTCGGGGCGAGGTTAATTACGACTATCCCAAGACGGAGCAAATGATCGGCGGCAAGAAGATTTATAAGAGCGTGATTCCTTTGGAAGAAGGGGATTTGCTGGTGGCCATGAGCGACGGTTGCCCCCACGCAGGCATTGGCACTGCTTATAATTTTGGCTGGAAGCGAGAAGATATTATTAGTTTCTTAGAGGCTTTGGCGCCGGCTGGCTATACGGCCAAGACATTGTCTACCATCTTGGTGGATGAATGTAATAAATTGTATGACGGGAAACCCGGGGATGATGCCACCGCATGCGTAGTGCGGATCCGCAGGCGTGAACCGGTGAGCATTTTGTTTGGCCCGCCTTCGAACCGAGATGACTGCGACCGTATGATGTCCTTGTTCTTCTCTAAAGCGGGCAAACACATTATCTGCGGCGGTACTACTTCGTCTATTGCGGCAAAATACTTGCGCAAGCCCTTGGTTGCCAGCTTTGATTTTGAAAGTGTTGACGTGCCGCCCATTGCGCGGATTGATGGGGTGGATTTGGTGACAGAAGGGGTACTCACCGTGTCGAAAGTACTGGAGTATGCCCAGGATTATCTGGGGGACAATGATTTGTATGAAACGTGGAGTTTCCAAAAGGATGGAGCGTCTCAAATCAGTCGTCTTTTATTTGAAACGGCTACGGATATCAATTTCTTTGTTGGTCGTGCGGTAAACCCTGCGCATCAAAGTCCGGATATTCCCATGAATTTTAATTTGAAGATGAATTTGGTGGAAGAACTTTCCCAGTGTTTAAGGCAGATGGGGAAGAAAGTAAAAGTCAGTTATTATTAAGTTGTGTAAAGCGGTTAAGGAGATTGTAAAATGCGCAAGTTTGATACAAAAGTACAGTATTTGAAATATAAAGTGCTTCGCGAGGTGGCTCGGGAGCCTTGGAAGGGCACGCTTCTCGAACATATTGTGGATATTCCCAAGACCATTGTGCCGGGGAAGACTTCTACTATGCGTTGCTGCGTGTATAAGGAACGGGCAATCCTGGCCGAACGTGTGCAACTTGCTATGGGTGGCGACGACGGCAATATTATTGAAGTCATTGATATTGCCTGTGATGAGTGTCCTGCGGCCGGCTATACGGTTACCGATATGTGCCGTGGATGCTTAGCTCACCGCTGCCATGACGTTTGTAAGAAGAATGCTATTACCTTTGATCATAACCACGTGGCACACATTGATAAGTCGAAATGTGTGGAATGCGGTCTGTGTGCCAAGGTATGCCCTTACGGTGCGATCGTGAATCGAAAACGCCCCTGCCAGATGGCTTGTAAGATGAAGGCAATTTCCATTAATGAAGAGCAGGCGGCCAGCATTGAT
>JAFYOJ010000194.1 GCA_017560225.1 Clostridia bacterium | reverse complement strand
TCATGCGGATCAATCTTATTCTTAATACCGTCAATACCGGCCATCAAGATCGCTGCGTAACAGAAGTAGGGGTTACAAGTAGCATCCGGGTTACGAAGTTCAAAACGGCGCATATTCGGTGTCTTTGCATAAGCAGGAATACGAATAACAGCGCTGCGGTTGGAAGTTGCATAACCTACGGTTACAGGTGCTTCGAAACCGGGCACCAAACGCTTAAAGGAGTTGGTGCTGGGGTTTGTGATGGCACAAAGAGAAGCGATATGCTTCAACAAGCCACCCATAAAGTAGTGAGCAGTCTGGCTCAAATGAGAATATCCGTTATCATCGGAGAATACAGGCTCGCCATCCTTCAAAAGGAGCATGTGTACGTGCATACCGCTGCCGGCTTCACCAAAAATAGGTTTGGGCATGAAAGTTGCACTCTTGCCATACTTCAAAGCAACGTTACGAATAATGTACTTAATCATCATAGAAGCATCGGCCATCTTAGACATCTGACCTAATTGAGGTTCAATCTCGAACTGGCCGGAGCCGCCTACCTCAGGATGGTGGTACTTAATGGGAATACCAGCTTCTTCCATCAGCAAACACATTTCACTTCTGCATTCATAGGTAGGATCAAAAGGCTTTGCCACGTGGTAGCCCTTTTGCTTTTGAATCACACAACCCATACCGTCTGTAGAGCTGTTCCAGTGCGCTTGGTTGGCATCCAAAGACATTCCAACCGCATTGGGTTGTACCTGCCAACCCACTTGATCGAACAAATAGAACTCAAACTCAGGGAGAATCAACATCGTATCAGCGATGCCACTATCCTTCAAATACTGCTCAGCAGCCAGCACAATGTTTCTGGGGTACTGGGCAAGAGGACGGTTCTCCGGATGATCAATAATCATCGCATTACCGGTCATAGACAAAGTAGGAATCTCACAGAAAGGATCGATCACAGCCGTATCGGGATCCGGAATAAATACCATATCACTCTTCTCTACTACAGCGTAGCCGTAGTTGGAAGCATCAAACCCAACGCCGCTCTTCAACGTCTTCTCATTGAAATTAGCTGCGGGAATGGTTACATGACGGTACTGACCTTGAATGTCTACCATCTTAAAGTCTACCATCTTAATATCATGATCTTTGATCATTTGCATGATATCTTGTGCAGTTTTTGCCATAATAAACCTCTTTTCTTGTATAACAGGAGTTTAAATACCTATATTATTATAATCCCATTGAACTTTGCCGTCAACGAAAAAGTATTTTACGCCGCCTTAAATCAACTTCTCCCGGTCGTACATCGTAGGAAGGCCTTCTCTGTAAATATGGCCATCGCTGCCCACCATAAGCGCTTTGGGAATCACCACGTCCCCCACTTGTTTAAAATCAATCACCGTAAGGCCGGTGTGACTGTGGTCAAAATGGGTACAAACCAAGGGAAAAGGAATGTCCAGCACGCTGCTTAAGAAGCATACACCAAACCCCTGATGGGCAAACAAAGCAATCCGCTCCTCGTTGGGCTTGATCACCGTGTAGCAACCATTTTCCCGGTCGTGCTTGTAGCCCAAGCTCTCCAACCAGGCGTCCACTTCTCGGTTAATGCGTTTTACCCCCGCCTCAAAGGGTTTCCCCGCATAGCCGGGATGCTTGTACCATTCAAAGCCAAGATCTCGAACTTCTTTACTGACCAAGGATCGAATACCGTCGTTTTGGTGGAAGATCCAACGCTCCCGTCCGGTTTCGTCAGGATATGCAAATTCTTTCCACGCAAGGCCCTCATGACAAAAATCCAGCAGTTCAACGTCTTTTCGTAAAATTTCCGCTGTAGGTTTTGCCGTAAGCTGCGCCCGGGTGGACGTAGAGGCATAAATCCGATCAATGCCGTGCATCGCCAGCCGCTTGGCAACCGCCTCAGCTTGCCTGTGGCCCAAAGGGGTCAGTGAATCCGGATCATAAATGGGATCTCCGTGTCGAACATAATAGAGTAACATAAGAAGCCTCCTAAATGTGTTTTTTCTTTAGGAAAATAGATAACCGTTTATATAACAGCACCGTAATCAAACTAATGGATAACGTTTTAATCAAATTGAAAGCCAGCGCATACCAGAAAACCTCGTAGAAAACCGTCTGCGCCGCCGCGCCCATATAAAGAGGGAATATAATAAAACGGTTGACGAAAAGTGCAACACCGGTACCAATCAGACAAGCGGCAACTAACGTTGTGGCAACCGTTTTAAACCCTTTCTTCATCCGGTAGACAATGGCCGGGAACAAAATAAAGGCTGAGGTCATCAAGAAATTGGCAATCTCTCCCACACCGCCGCTGGAGCTGTCAATGACGCTCAGCAGTTCTTTCAGTGCACACACCAAAACGCCTTCCACGGGTCCCAACAAGAAACCGGTCAACATAATAAATACGTTGGCAAAATCCAGTTTGAAATAGGGTGTCACCGGGAAAATAGGAAATTCCAAAAAACTAACCACATAACTGAGCGCCACAAACAGCGCCATCAAAACCAGTCGTTTCGTTGTAAAATGTTGCTTTAAATTCATACTGCCACCTCATGAAATTGATTGAAGCGGATATTCTTCAACAAAAAATGCCCCTTACAAACAGGGGCACCTTTCTGATTTCGATGTTACCAGAATAAATCTTCCTTTCCCATCCGGACTATACCGTCGGTATCGGAATTCCACCGATTCGGAGAAGTTTGTGCCTTGCGGTCACTCTTCTTTCGCAGACTATCACTGCCGGTGAGGAATCACACCTCGCCCCAAAGAATATTCACTTATAGGGATATTATATGCTTGTAAAATGGGGATGTCAATGAGAAAATACTATTGTGATTTCCTTCAAAACGCAGTATACTATGCTTATCTTATGTACCAAAAAGAGGAGGCGTCACGATGAGCAAATTAGAACCCAAGAAGTTATCCATCCTCCGAATTTTACAAATTTTGGAGAAATACAGCGATTACGATCATCCCTTGAAGCAAGAGGATATTGCCGATCACCTGGAGAACAATTACGGAATTATCCTGGAGCGTAAAGCCATCGGAAGAAGCATTGCATCCTTGAAAGATGCCGGATTTGATATTGAATCCGACCATCGAGGAAGTTATATCAGCGAACGGCAATTCGAACCCTCAGAGTTAAGACTCTTAATCGACAGTATTCTTTGCAGCCGCCATATTTCCCCGCGCCATTCCACAGATTTAATCAATAAATTATGCGGTCTTGCCAATCAACATTTCCGTTCTCATGTCAAGAATATTCATACTGTGCAGGATTGGAATAAGACAGAAAACCAAGCACTATTTTACAATATCGAAATGGTGGACGCCGCCATTGAAGAAGGCAAGCAACTGCAATACGACTATAATAAATATGGCATTGATAAGAAGTTGCACAAGTCCTCTTTTCAGCGGGTTACCCCCTACCAGTTAATCCTGCATAATCAGAAATACTATCTCATGGGGCACAGTGCTTATTGGGATCACATGGTTTTCCATCGGTTAGATTATATCAGCAATATCGAAATTTACAATATGCCCGCCAAACCCATTCGGGAAATTCCCGGATACGAGTACGGTATTGATTTCAAGAAACTTTCTTCCGCTTTGCCTTATTTATATACAGATAAGCCGGAAAGAATCCAGATGATAGTGGATGTCAATATGATCGACCACGTAATTGATTGGTTCGGCAAAGACGTCATCATCGGAAAGACAACGGATGCACAGAAAGCAACCGTGTCTTTAATTGCCAGTCCTAACGCCATGGAACATTGGGCTTTGCAGTATTTGAACTATGTAGAAGTAACTCAGCCTGCAAGTTTGAGAGAACGGATCAAGAATTCCTTGGAGAAAGCCACCAAAGTGTATCAATAAGATGGTTACGCGCACGCACCATTTTTAGTACATCCTTCATGGTATACTTTATATGTTGGTTGCATACCACGTATATTTGATACTATGGAGGTTGAAACAATGTTATTCTACAAAGCAGAAGGACGCTTAAAGCACTACTCCGAAGAGGACGAGGACAGTCGCGCACGCCGTCGCGCACTGACCAGAAGAATTGCACTGCAAAGTTGTGATTTTAATACCCAATCCAAGAAAGAAGCATTCTACTTTGTCCACGATGTTTCAGACGGTCACGTGCGCACAGGTTGCATTGTACCGGATACTTACAAAGTACAGGACACAATGGCAGTTTTTTTGGAGACGTTGGAATGCGAACCGCAAGATGTGGTTGCAGAAGAAACTACCTTTGAAAATATGCGGCGAATGTTGTCCAATGCTTGTCGCGAAGATTATATTGACGACGATGACGAGGTATTGGCACGGTTTGAACTGCAGAAAATTGCGGGGCGCTACGGAAACGGCATTGAATTTGGAGAAAATTTTATTCAAAACCAATCCAAAACAGAGATTTATGCCCAGGCAGGTCGAAGCCTTTACAAGGAGGCTTTGGTGCCCGAATTAGACCGAATTTTTGCCAGCGTCACTACCAACCGCGTGCACGGACATCCGGTACATTACATGATTCAATCCGATGACCGGGAAACGAGAAAAGAAGTCTACCGTTCACTGTTGCAATCCCTTTATAACCAAGGACGGTTAGACAGCAAACGCTATTGTTATATTAACCTTTCAGCAGAGGAAACACTCAATTTTTCTGCGCTATTGTCTTTGTATAAAATGTGTACCGGTTGCAGTATTATTGTTCGCTGCCAGGTCGAAGAGGATGCAGAAGAAGGAAATTACGCCTCTGCGTACCGTCAAAATGTCCAAAAGATTTGTAAGGTTGCCACGCAATACAGGAAAGAAGTATTAACCATTTTCTGTTTTCCACGGGTTTGCAAACATATAAAATCTCTTTTCTATGAGTACTTAGGCACCATGGCCTTTGTAGAAATCCAAGAAGAGTTTTCCACCATGGAACAATCCCGCCGTTTTTTGAACGCATTGGCAAAAGAACACCACATCCGCACGGATAAGGCACTTTTCAACGCAGTAGAACCGGATAAAGGATATTTAGCCCCGGACCTGCGTAAAATTTTCGATGAATGGTACAATCAGAAATTGCGCAGCACGGTGTATCCGCAATACAAAGCGTTGACTGTTGCTAAACACGAACTTGCAAAGGCAACCCCAAGGGGGTCTGCTTACGACGAACTCCACAATATGATTGGACTGCAAGAGGCTAAATCCGTTATGCAGAAAGCCTTAAACTACTATAAGATGCAGAAGTTGTATGGGGATAAAGGCATAAAACAGGATATGCCTGCTATGCACATGGTTTTTACCGGCAACCCCGGCACTGCTAAAACTACCGTAGCCAGACTGTTTGCCCAGATTATGAAAGATAACGGGCTCCTTTCCAAAGGCCACTTAGTGGAAGTAGGCCGCAGCGATTTGGTGGGGCAGTTTGTAGGTTGGACTGCCAAAACGGTACAGGCTCGGTTCAAAGAGGCGGCAGGCGGCGTTTTATTCATTGACGAAGCCTATTCTTTGGTAGATGACCGTAATGGTTCCTTTGGAGACGAGGCAATCAACACCATTGTGCAGGAAATGGAGAATCGTCGAAAGGATTTGGTGGTCATTTTGGCGGGATATCCGGATAAAATGGAGGAATTCATGCGGAAGAATCCCGGTTTGCGCTCCAGAATCGCGTTCCACGTGCCTTTTGCGGACTACAATACTGCGGAACTTTGTGAAATTGCCACTTTAATGAGCAAGAAGAAAGGTCTTTCTTTCGATAAAGAGGCTATGCGTAAAATGGAAACCATCTTTGACACCGTGGTTGCCCAGGATGACTTTGGAAACGGTCGTTTTGTCCGCAACCTTTTAGAACAAGCCCAGATGAATCAAGCCTCCCGGTTGTTGGAATATGATTTTGATAAGATTACCACCGCAGAAATTACCACGCTGCAAGCTTCCGACTTCCAGATGCCTCCACAGACGTCAGAAGTTAAGAAACGGTCCATTGGATTTGCCTCTTAAAAGGCATATAAAAGGGGCGGTCTCAAACTACAGAATATTGTAGTAGAGACCGCCCCTTTCTTCATGATCAGTGAAACATCTTACTTATTCAGTGGTTCGCAGCTTCCACAAAAGTTCATTTGCCATATCTTCCTGTTTTGTTTTCCTTATTATACAGGAAGGCATGTTACATTAAAATTTTAAATTCTTCCTCAGTACGTTTATGCACAAGCGTTCCATCTTTGCGATATTCCACTCCTTCAAAAACGCCAATAAAACGATACCCCTTTCTATTGGTAAAAGGATCAGTTGTTTGAGCAAATACGACACGCTGTTCTGATTTTCTTTTTTCTCTTTCTTCCGGATCGTCTGTTGATTCATAAATTTTAGTACCATCTTCTGAGATTAGGTTGGAGTATCCCTTGCAATTAGGTCGATTAACATCCATTTTTGTAGGTAGCCATGCAGACAAATTACCTTCTAAGGAAACCATTTGGTTTTGGTTGCCTTTATAATTCTTACCTAGGATAATATTACACACATCTTTGTTCGTAGGAAAAACAATATTGTCAGAAACTTTTATGACAGATTTATTTCGAAAATATTCTTCAGGATTTGGCTTAAGACAGGCCCAGCCATCAGAAAGATCGAAAGTTTTAATCTTATCTTGAATTATACGAACAGCATCACCAATTGCAGATTCAATCTCATCATATTTACTTAGGTGGCGCTCGAGCGTGATGCCAACAACAGTAGATTGACATCACATATCACCGAACACAAAAAGAAATCCGAACCCTTCACCTACCGGCTTTGGGTTCGGATTTCTACTGTTTGGTGCGGATAGCAGGACTTGAACCTGTATGAAATTGCTTTCACACGGACCTGAACCGTGCGCGTCTGCCAATTCCGCCATATCCGCAAATATGACTGCGAAGCATTTTACGCTCGCGAATTATTATTATAATGATTCCAAAGAATTTGTCAACAGTCAAATTCCGCTCAGAACAACGCTGCCGCAAACTCTTCCGGGCTGAAAGGCTGCATATCGGAAATGCCCTCCCCTACGCCGATCAAGCGCACGGGAATGCCTAATTCCTTACAAATAGACACCACAATGCCACCCTTGGAAGAACCGTCCAACTTCGTCAGAATAATACCGGTAATAGATGCAACTTCCGAGAAAGCCCGAGCCTGATTCACTGCATTCTGGCCCGTGGTGGCATCCAGCACCAAGAACGTTTCCCGGCGCACCCCTGCCATCTCTCGCTCTGCCACCCGGTTCATCTTGGCAAGCTCATCCATTAAATTCTTCTTATTATGAAGACGTCCCGCCGTATCACAAATCAGCACCTCAACGCCCCGCGCCTTCGCCGCCTGGCAAGCATCAAACAACACCGCCGCAGGATCTGCCCCTTCGTGCTGACGAATCATCTCCACGCCACACCGGTCAGCCCATACGCCTAACTGATCAATAGCCGCCGCCCGGAAGGTATCCCCTGCTGCCAACAAAACAGAGTGGCCGGCACTCTTAAACAAACTGGCCATTTTACCAATCGAAGTGGTCTTGCCTACGCCGTTTACGCCAATCACAGAAATCAGCACGGGCACCGAATCAAAATCCAGTCCCTGCTCCCCTTGGCGCAAAATCTCGGCAATCTCCTCTTGCAAGGCGCCACGCACGTCTGCAGGATCCGTCAAGCGTCCTTCCTTGACACGACGGCGCAAAGCTTCCATCAAGAACTCAGTGGTCTCCAAACCGAAGTCCGCACTAATCAGCACGCCCTCCAACTCTTCAAACAAATCCTCATCCACCTTGCCGAAAGCCGCCAGCATCGTGTCCATCTTGCCTACCAAGCCGTCGCGGGTTTTCTTAAGGCCATTTTTCAATTTATCCCAAAAAGCCATAAATTAGGCTCCTTTCTTAAATCTTCAAGGAAACAACCTTGGATACACCCTTCTCTTCCATCGTTACGCCGTAAAGAGACTCCGCATTCTCCATGGTACCTTTTCTATGAGTAACCATAATGAACTGGGTATTCTTCGCAACCGTATCCAAATAGTCGGAGAGACGGTATACGTTGGCATCGTCCAGTGCCGCTTCAATTTCGTCCAGCAAGCAGAACGGAGACGGGCGCATACGTAAAATGCCGAACAACAACGCAATGGCTGTGAGTGCTCGCTCACCACCGGACAAGAGCATCATATTCTGCAGCTTCTTGCCGGGAGGCTGTACGTTAATATCAATACCGCACTCTAATACATCTTCCCCTTCCGCAAGGACAATATCCGCCTTGCCGCCGCCAAAGAGTTCGGAGAACACCTGAGAGAAATTCTTTCGGATAATCTCAAACTGCTCCATAAATTGGGTACGCATTACCGCGGTCAATTCATTAACCACCTTCTGCAATTTCAAGCGAGACTCATTCATATCTTTGCTCTGCGCCGACATAAACTCATACCGCTTTACTGTAGCTTCATATTCTTCCACAGCGTTTACGTTAACCGGACCTAAAGCCTTGATGGCAGAACGAAGTTCCACAATCTGCTTCGAAGCCGCTTTATAATCTTCAATGACAATGGTCTTGGCTAAATCCGCTGCCGCCGTGTAGGTAAGTTCATATTCTTCCCACAAACGGTTCTTATTGGCATTGATTTCATTCTCTGCGCGAACCCGCTGGATTTCCAAGCGGTTGCCTTCTTCCGACAAACGGGTCAGATGGTTATTGATTTCTGCCAAACGGGTCAGCATACCACCCAAGGATTGATCCACTTCTTCCTTGCGGGCAATAGCATCTTCCACTTTCTTGCGGGTAATGGCGCCGTCTTGCTCAGACACAGCAATTTGCGTAGAAATCCGCTTGTTCTCTGCTTCAAATTCAGCAATGGCATTTTGGCTGTCTTGCATCTGGGTTTCATAATAAGAAACACGAGCACTGCCGGTGGAAATTTCTTCTCGAATACGCAGAATATCGGCCTCTGCCTTCTCCTTGCGGCCGTTCAAATCCGCTTCTTCCACTTTCAATTGGAACAACTCCGCCTGAATACCATCCCGGGCTTGCTTGGAAGTCTCCTGACCGGCCAGCAATTCCCCAAGGCCATTCTCCAACTCCACCGCTTCTTGGCGGAGGCGATCCGCTTCTTCCCGAACTTCTTCAATGGAGCGATTGGAATCCACCACAAAGCGAATTTGATTCTTCAAATCCTCTAACAATTGATTGCGGCGGGCCAAACGTGCCTGACGACGTTCTCTCAAAGCTGCACAAGTGGAGGCCAGTACGGACGCTTCTTTCTCCAAAGCACGCACCTGCTCAAACTGTGTATCCTGCATCTTCTCCAATTCTGCCGCTTCTTCCTTGGCTTGTCCTAACTTCTCCATCAGTTCGCTAATTTCTTTCGCGGAAGTATCCAAGATCTTCTCTAACTCCGGAATTTCACGGGTTCTGGACAGGGCACCGATGGGTTTCTGGCCACGCTCCTGGCCACCGCCGGTAATGGCGCCGGTGGTACGTAAAATGTCGCCTTCCAGCGTCACACACATAAATCCGTAGCGGTGTGCCTTTGCAGCCGTTAAAGCACTATCTAAGGTACGGAATACGGCAACACGGCCCAATAAACTATCCACAACTTTCCGGAAACGGTCTTCACACTCTACACGATCACTGGCAATGCCCAAGTAACCGGGAATACCCCGTAATTCTTTCTGGAGCTGATCTTCCAAACGACGACCGGCTGCTGCCGTAATAGGCATAAAGGTTGCACGACCGTAGCGATGTTCTTTCAAATACTCAATCGCCGCTTTGGTTTCCTTCTCAGACTCCGTAATAATATTCTGATAACTCTAGCCCAAAGCCGTTTCAATGGCAAGTTCGTATTCACCGGGAACCGTGATCAATTGAGCAACAGCGCCGTAAATACCATCGCCGAACACCGGATTCTTCTTGCACATTTGAAGGACTTCTTTAACGCTTCTTGCGTAGCCCTCAAAGCCCTCCTCCATCTCTTTCAGGAGTTTCACACGGGCTTCACATTCCCGCATCTTGCCGGACAAACTGCTGATGCGGTTTGCGTAGGATTCTGCCTGACTGCGCAGCGTAGTTAAACGTTCCGTATTATTCTTAAACTGTTGCTTTGCCTCAATCGCTTCATCATTCTTGGCTTCTGCCGCTTTCTCCGCTTCGGACAGTTCCCCATCCCCGGCAGAATCGCTTTCTTCCAGAATATGTAACTCTGTATCCAATTCCGCTTTCCGGGAAGAAACCAATTCAATCTGTTGTTGCAAAGAAGTAATGGCATTTTCCCGTTCGCCGGCTTCCAATTTCTTCTTGAAAATGGCATCACGGGTATCTTCCACTTGCTTCTCTGTATCCGCTAAGACTTGATCGGCTGCAATTAAACGATCTGCCGCTTCCTGACCTTTTGCAAGCACGCTTTCCAAAGCACCGGCAATTTCCGTCAAAACATCTTCATATCGTTTGATTTCCAATTCTGCACCGGAAGTACGGCCCTGCTGGCTTTCCATTTCTCTGGCAGCCTGCTCACAGGTAGTCTTACAAGAAGCAATCTTCTCCAAATTCAAAGCAATTTCATTCTTCAAACGCTCCACACGCTTGCTGTGTTCAAACTCTTCTTCACGAAGGCGGGCAATCTGCTCATCCAAACTTCTGGAAAGATCCGTCTTCTCTTGATTCTCCTGCTGAATCTGCACCAATTGCGCATCGGTGTCTTCTTTATCCCCGTTCAAAATCTCAATAGACTTCAAAACTTCTTCTAACTGTTTCTCCGCCTGCTCAATGCCCCGGGTCAATACACCGACTTCAATATCCCGAAGTTCATACTTCAGGCTTAAATATTTTCTCGCCACTTCGCTTTGCTTGGCAAGGGGCTTAATCTGAATTTCCAATTCTCGAACAATATCGTTAATACGAAGTAAGTTCTGCTCCGTTGCCGCTAATTTACGCTCGCTTTCCACTTTGCGCATACGGTACTTCATAATACCGGAAGCATCTTCAAAAATACTGCGACGCTCTTCCGACTTATTATTGAGCACCTCGTCAATACGGCCCTGACCGATAATGGAATAACCGTCACGACCGATACCCGTATCGGCAAACAGCATCAAAATATCCTTCAGACGGCAAGTTGCCCCGTTAATTAAGTACTCACTCTCTCCGGAGCGGTACAGACGACGAGTAATCTTCACCTCTAAATAATCGATGTTGAGTTTATGGTCCTCATTGTCCATAATTAAGGAAACCTCTGCCATACCCACAGGCTTTCGATTCTGGGTACCGGCAAAGATCACGTCTTCCATGCGGCTACCACGCAGCGTCTTGGGACTCTGTTCACCCAAAACCCACTTAACCGCATCGGAAATATTACTCTTTCCGCTGCCGTTGGGGCCTACAATGGCGGTGATTCCTTTATCAAATTCCAGCACGGTCTTGTCCACAAAAGACTTGAAACCTTGCATTTCCAATCGTTTTAGATACAAAATAACACCTCAAAAGGAAAAATATACAGACTCATTGTACCAATTCGGCGGGTAAAATGCAAGATTTTCTTCCCCATCTTACAGGTATCTTTCTTCCATAAATTCCAAACGAAGGGCTTCCACCATAAAAGAAATAAATTCCACATTTTTGAAAGGTTGATTGAGGCAGTCCACTTCTACGCCTGTGATAATCTGTAACGCCTTTGTCCGCGTCATCTGACGGGATAATTGATCTAAAACAGCGTGTACCGACCGATCGAATTTGCGTCGATCAATCCCATAGCGCTTCATAATCTCTGCACAAATTAAATGCTGTATACCGGGAACCGGTGTGTCAAAATCGTATGCAAATAAAATCGCATCTCGCAAATAATAAAAACCGGAGGTGCCCGGGGAAATGCTTAGCTGGTGTAGTTTCCGTGTTACAAATTGATATTTCTCCAGGTTGCTTTCTATCCCTATATCTGTATCCGTTTTACTACCCATCTTACCCCACCAAAATATATCCAGAAAATCAACCGCCTTATTATTCTCCGTCAGAGAATATATGAGCGTATATTAGCATATCCAAGTAGGGCTGTCAATCTTTCGCCACAAGTCTGCGCACCCGTGCAAGCAGGGAGAACAAGAGGAATAAAACCAGATTTACGCAAATCACACCGGCCCCGGCAGGACAGTTGGGAATGGCCACACAGAGTACCATGCCAAGGAAGAAACTAAGACCGGAAAGAGCCGCAGCACACAGCACTACGTTGCGAAATTTCTTGCAAAGTTGCATCGCCGTAAGAGGCGGGAACACCACCAGACCGGAAATCAGGAGTGCGCCCATAAAACGCATACCGATCACAATGGTCACGGCCGTCAAAATAGCTATCAAGGATGTATACAAACCCGTCCGAATCCCCGTCGCCCGAGCGAATCCCCCGTCAAAAGTCACAGCAAAAATCTTATGATAGAACAAAACAAATAACACCAATACGGGAATAGCCAGACACAAACTAATATATACGTCTCCTTGTGTCAACGCAAAAACAGATCCAAAGAGAAAATCCATTAAATTCACATTGGTGCCGGAAATCGATACCACCATCACACCAATGGCAAGGGCACCGGTGGACATAAGGCCAATCAACGCATCTCCCCGCATTTTACCCTTATCCCCCAGCCACAGCATCAAGAACGCCACGGCAATCACCACCGGCAAGGACACCGCCATGGAAGAAACCCCGAACGCCACCGACACCGCCAATGCGCCAAAACCAATATGGGACAAACCATCGCCCATCATGGAAAAACGTTTCAGCACCAAACTCACACCCAAAAGCGCCGCACACACAGAGATCAACGTGCCCACAATCACTGCCCGCAGCAAAAATTCATAGGCAAAAATATTACGAATGGCTTCCATCACAACATTCATGGTGACTGCCTCCTTTCCGGTTACAGATCTCGCAGGTCGCATACGCTTCCTTCTTGCCGAAGAAAGTAAGACTTTGGTGCAGGTGTAAAATATGCGTCGCCCGCGCCACTGCGCTGGCAACATCGTGGGAAATCATAATCACCGTAATGCCGTGCTTATGATTTAAGTGATCAATGAGTTCATAAAGTTCGCCCGTAGCGACCGGATCCAGACCCGTCACAGGCTCATCTAAAAGCAAAAGTTTCTGTGTGCACAAAGAGCCCGTGCCAAAAGCACCCGCTGTTGCTGGCCCCCGGAAAGTTCCCGATAACACGCATCTTTCAAGGCAGTAATGTTGAGCTTTGCCATATTCTCCAAAGCCTGCTGTTTCTCCGCTTTGGTGTAAAATGGCCTGAGACCGCTTCGATTCAAACACCCGGAGAGCACCACTTCATAAACGCTGGCGGGGAAATCCCGTTGCACGAAGGTTTGTTGAGGCAAATATCCAATTTCATTCTTATGCAGTCCATCGCCCAACTCGATGGTGCCGTGTTTCGCTTTCTTCAAACCCAAAAGTGCCTTCATCAAAGTCGTCTTCCCGGAACCATTTTCGCCAATAATACACAGATAGTCGCCCGGGTTCACTTCAAAAGAAAGATTCTCCACCACAATATGATTTTCATAGGCAAGGGTCAGGTCCTTGCAAGTGATCAACGCCATACCGCACCTCCGTAAGGGAGATTGTAGCACAAAAGCGAGCGGATGGGTAGGGCGATTTTTCAAACTGGACACACGCTACGTAAAATGGAAGGTTTATGTCCGGAATTTTTATATATTCTGGACACATACGGCGCAAAGAGTACGAAACATGTCCATTTTATACCTTTTGAGCAATCCAAGAATTCATTTTCCGGACACGCAAACCACCAAATTGCGCATTTGTGTCCAGTGGCGTTATTTTTGCATATACTATACCGAATACCCATTTTACCGGAGGACAAAAACCAATGTGCGCCATTGCAGGTGAAATATCCACGACTCCCATTCACTATAATGGAGAAACCTATACCTATTTAGACAAAATGTTGGAAACCATGAGAAGGCGCGGGCCGGATGCAACGGGAACGGCTTTGTACCCCCACGCCGCCCTGCTCCACGCCCGTTTAAGCGTCATCGACCCCGAGGGCGGTGCCCAACCCTATAAAGGCACCCGAAACAACAGGCATTATACATTAGTCTATAACGGAGAATTATATAACACCGAGGAACTGCGCCATCAACTCCTCAATGACGACCCCTCGCTCACCTTTGACGGGCACAGCGATACGGAACTTTTATTACAAGCGCTGATGCACTGGGGCATTGAGGAAACTTTATCTAAACTCAATGGCATTTTTGCTTTCGCGTTGTGGTGCGAGGAAACCCGCACCTGCGCAGTGGCACGGGATCCCATCGGCGTCAAACCTTTCTTCTTCACCCGCAAACCCGGCCGTTTCATTTTCGCCTCCGAAATTAAAACGCTCCTCGCCCATCCCAAAGTAGAACCTATTCTGGGGCTTACAGGCCTTTGCGAACTATTCTTCACAGGTCCCGGCAGAACTCCGGGCTGTGGCGTTTTTGAGGGCATCGAGGAACTGAAACCGGGCGAGTACGCCATTGTTGACGGCGAAGGCAAATTCAGTCGCCATCGCTACTGGCATCTCACCGACAAACAGCATTTGGAAGACTTTGAGGAAACGGCACAAAAGGTTAATTTCTTAGTCACCAACGCCATTGAACGCCAGTTGGTCAGCGACGTGCCCATCGGTACGTTTCTCTCCGGAGGCTTGGATTCCAGTATTATTTCTTCCGTAGCGGCCAAATATATGCGAGCGCGAGGGCAACGGCTCAAAACATTCTCTGTCACCTATGTAGACAATGAAAAATATTTTACCCCCACGAAATTCCAACCCGGCAGCGACGAGCCCTATATCGAGCGCATGGTGGAATATCTGGATTCCGACCACACCCGTCTGGTGATCGGCACAGAAGAACTGGCAGAAGCCCTCTTCGAAGCTGTTACCGCAAGAGACCTGCCCGGCATGGCAGACGTGGATGCTTCCATGCTTCTTCTTTGCAGGGAAATTCGCAAGCACGTGACCGTAGCCCTCTCCGGGGAGTGCGCAGATGAAATTTTCGGCGGGTACCCCTGGTATCGGGATCCGGAAATTCGTGCACGGTACGGATTCCCCTGGGCGCAGTCTACGGACTATCGTGCAACCTTCGTAGCAAAGGACCTGGCGGGTAAAATATCTCCTCACGATTACGTGGATGCCCGCTATCAGGAAATGCTCTCGGACGTATCCAAGCGTCCCGGCCTCTCTCCTTTGGAAGATCGCATGCGTGAAATGGTGCATTTAAACACCTACGGTTTTATGCAGACGCTACTGGACCGGAAAGACCGTATGAGTATGTACAGCGGTCTGGAAGTGCGGGTGCCTTTCTGCGATAAAAGAATTGCCCAATATTTATATAGTACGCCTTGGCGATATAAAGACTTTAAGGGACGGGAGAAAGGGCTCTTGCGCTACAGTATGGCCGGCGTGTTGCCGGATGAGATACTTTGGCGGAAAAAGTCCCCTTACCCCAAAACCCATAACCCTGCCTACACCGACCTGGTACGACGGCAACTACGGGAGATTTTGGCCCGGAAAGACGCGCCCCTTCTGCAGATTGCGGACCGGCAAGCACTCACGGATTTGCTCACGGCGCAGAACGCAGTGCCTTGGTACGGGCAGCTGATGACAACGCCCCAAACCATCGCTTATTTTGTGCAGATGAACGACTGGCTGGAACGGTACAAAATTCAGGTGCGCTGTTAATTAAATATTCACTGTTTTCGAGGGATTTTTTCTTGACAGACTTCCTTGTAAAATGTTATAATTTTTCAGGTTGATGATAATTTTTTTCATCAAGTTGACATTTTTTATCATAACAAGGAGGTTTGTCAATGGCAACACCAATTATCATGCCTCGTCAGGGGCAGTCTGTTGAAAGCTGTGTGATTTCTAATTGGGCCAAGAAGGTAGGCGACAAGGTTTCTGTAGGCGATACTTTATTTACCTATGAAACCGATAAAGCTACATTCGACGAAGAATCTAAAGTCGAAGGTACCTTGCTGGCTCAGTTTTTTGTTGAGGGCGATGACGTCCCCTGCTTGACCAATGTTTGTGTCATCGGAAATCCCGGCGAGTCTTTTGAAGAATTTAACCCCAATGGTGCACCTGCAGCACCTGCTGCCGAAGCCGCTCCCGTAGCTGCTGCACCGGTTGCTCCCGCTGCGCCCGCAGCCGCTCCTGTGGCCGCTGCTCCCGCTGCACCCAAGTCCAATGCACATCCCGTGATTATGCCCCGTCAGGGACAGTCCGTTGAGAGCTGCATTATTTCTAAGTGGAACGTAAAGGTTGGCGACGTTGTTAAAGAAGGCGACAATTTGTTCACTTATGAAACAGACAAAGCAACCTTTGATGAAGAGTCCAAGTTCGCAGGTACCGTTCTTGCGATCTTCGCAGAAGAGGGCGATGACGTTCCTTGTTTGCAGAACGTATGCGTAATCGGCGAGCCCGGCGAAGGCTTTGAGGAATTCAACCCCAACGCTGCCGCTGCACCCGCAGCCCCCGCCGCTCCTGTTGCCACTCCTGTCGCTGCACCTGTTGCTGCTCCCGTAGCAGCCGCACCTGTAGTTGCTGCC
>JAFYOJ010000193.1 GCA_017560225.1 Clostridia bacterium | reverse complement strand
TGATATTCAGCATGACCTCTGCCCTTGCCCTCTCTTGGGTAGACGTGGAAACCGAAACCTGTGAGGAATACACCCTCACCGCAACCAAGTACGAACGTGTAGAGGGCGATATCGGCGCGACCTACACCAAGTCCCCCAATGCTACTGCCGCCATCGGCGATACCGTCTACTTTGACCTGTCAGCCGTAGATACCAACGGTGAGGAAGTTGAAGTAGAAATCGAATACCACAACCTTGGCAACATTGAAGTTGTCGGCAATCTGTTCCGGGCAAAGGTAGTTGGTGCAAAGCCCTACGTTAAGATTTCCATAGAGGAAAAGACCCCCATTGACGAGCTGATCTATAACGGCGAATCCATCGTGGTTGACGAAGATACCGTAATCATCGGTGAACTGGCATTCCTGCGTGATGAAAACGGCAAGGTGCTTGACGTAGCCCATCAGGACAACACCGCCGAAATGCTGAAAGACCTTGCGGCACTTGGCATTGTCATTGACGATATCTACAACGGTAAAATCTGCATGACCGATGATATCCTCATCTCCAACTTCGGCAAGGTATACAAGACCGAAGCCGTTGCCGCATGGTATGTTGAAAATGAGGTGCTGGGCATCCCCAAGACAGGCGATGCATCTATAATCTTCCCTGCCCTTGCGGCTATCGGCGTTGTGGCTGTCGCTGTGCCTTGGAAAAAGAGGTAACCTATGGAACTGGATTATGTCATAGATACTGGCCTTGAATGGCCTAAAGGGCGCACCAAACGGCGCATTACAGACCATATCCAGATACACCATACCGTAGGAGTATACGGTACTCCCGCCAAATGGAAGGGCTTGCATGAAAAGAAGATAAGGGACGGCAACAAGGGCGTGGGATACTCTTATCTTATCTGCAAGAACGGCGATATATACCTTGGGCGTGGCCTTGAGTTTTCTCACGGCGGCGTAAAGGACAATATCACCAACGATGCAAATCAGAGAAGCGTTGCAATAGCCTTTGACGGCGATATGCGGAGCGATTCGCTTCCCACAGCCGCCCAGCTTGCGTCCTGCGTCCGTCTTGTAGACGATATACGCAAGATATATGACCTTCCTGTAAGTGCCGTACTCGGACATAACGAGATTCCTACCTACAAGAAGGATACCAACGTTCCCACAGGCAAGACCTACGCCACCCTATGTCCTTCCATGGATATGGACGAACTCAGAGCCATGCTCAGAGGTGACAGTATAGGTGATAAACCGCAGCTGGATATACCCGCTGACGATGAACTGGAAGACGAAATGCCCATATACCCCGCCCTGTACGAATACAGCGGCGCAACCTACGTCAATCTGCGCTCTATGGCATCATCCGGCAGTGATAAGATGGGCAAGGTATCCAAGGATGAGAAAGTCATTGTCCTTGGCACACAGGGCGAATGGGCAGAGGTTATAAAGCACGAAGAAACCCCTATGCTCCGCGGTTGGTGCATAGCAAAGTATTTGCAGGAGGTATAGGCCAATGGACGAATTTGTCCGAAAGGAAACCTGTGATGAGCGCGAAAAACGCATTGAGGAATGGCACGAAACGCTATTGACCATTGCCGGAAACCTCAGCAACGCCACGTCTGCAATAGCACAGACCGCAGCTTTGCAGGAGGAAATGGCGAAATCCCAGCGCGACCACGAAGACCGTATTCGTGCACTTGAAACAAAACCCGCAGGAAGATGGAACACGCTTGTCACCAGCATTATTACCGCCGTTGGCGGCGGTGTTGCCGGTGCGATCCTCTCAACAATTATTAAATAAAGGAGTAAACAACATGAAAATCAACTTGAAAGTAAGATTTAAGAACGGCCCTTGGCTGGGCTCTTTTATCGGCTTCATAGTGGCAACTGTATATCAGCTGCTTGCTATGTTCGATATAGCCCCCGCTATTACACAGAGTGAAGTGATGCAGGTGGTAGCCGTTGTGCTGCAGCTGCTTGGCCTCCTTGGTGTAATTACCGACCCCACAACCAAGGGCATAAGCGACAGCGAACGTGCGCTGAAGTACACCGATCCCGCTTAATTTATCCCCCCGGTCGGGAATCCCTTTCAGATCCCCCGCCGTCTTGCTTCTTCAGCGGCGGGGGTTCCTTTGGTGAGTTGGGGCTAATACTTGCCAAGGAGAATTATATGGCACATACATGGAAGGATATAGTTAAAAGCAGACCTCGTCACGTCTGGGAAAAATTAATAAACGAATGGATTTATAGCGAACTTGACCGATATATTCTGACCCGCAAGATGTTTGATGACATAACGTTTGACACGCTTACGGAGGAAATACAAAAGGGAAAAAGACAGATGGAAGTGGACATGGTTAGGCGGCGATTCCACAGAGCCTTTGAACGCCTGCTTAACTATGCAGAAAATGTTGGATAATATATGCCCGTGGGAGTAATCCTGCGGGCTTTTTTATTTTGCCCGAAAATTCCCAGAAAATTCCTATAAAGATACAAGAAAAGTCCCGCCAGATTCAATTCTGGTCGGGGCTTATTTTTTTTACAATAAATATAGAAAAACAAAGACGGGAGGTAGCCAAATGTACCCTACATATATGCCACAGTATCCTCAGAGACAGCAGGAATACAGACCCATGATGCCCATGATGGCACAGCCTGTTGTTCCTCAGAGCAATGGATTTAACTGCTTGCCTGTAACGTCAAAAGCAGAAGCAGAGGTATACCAAATACCTTTTGACGGCACAACTACATACTTTGTGGATACTGCCAACGGCAAAATTTACGCCAAGACATTCAACGCGAACACGGGTGCTGCACCTCTCGTTACTTTTTCCAGAGATGCAGAGGTGGTGGTGCAGCCCCCTCAGTATGTCACCATGGAGGACTTCAACGCCCTTAAGGAAGAGATAGACAAGCTTAAGAAGCCCACAAAGAAGGAGAAGCAGAATGACACCGATTAACCCCCTCCAGATGCTTGTATCGGCACTGAATAACGGACATGACCCCCGCGCCCTTATGGGGCAGATGATAGGGCAGAATCCCCAAGTGGCACAGGCTATGAAGCTGATACAGGGCAAATCCCCCGCTGAACTTCAGCAGATAGCACAGAACATGGCAAGAGAAAGAGGGACAACGGTTGAGCAGATAGCACAGAGTTTAGGAATCAGAATGTAGCATATAGCTCCTTTCAGTTTGGCAATCTTGATAAAAATGCCGCCGACTAAGGCAATTTCGGTGAGCGTACGGCATCGATTGCATAAATAACTGTAAAGGAGATTTTTATTTATGGCAGAAAACAGTGGCGACCTTTCCCTTGGTTACATGATGGGACAGAGCGAAGGTAGCGGCGGCGGCTGGGGCGGCAGCTTTGGCGAGGGCCTTTGGGCCGTGATAATCCTTGCTATCCTCTTTGGCCGCGGCGGCTTCGGCGGCGGTTTTGGTGGCGGCTTTGGCGAAGGCTGTGCTACTCAGGCCGATGTAAGAGCAGCCGTTGACCAGCAGACCCTTATATCTAAGCTTGACCAGCAGACCTACGGCCTTGCCGATAGCACCTATGCCCTGAATAACACCATCGTTAACGGCTTCCACGGCGTAGATAACGCTGTATGTACCCTTGGTTTCAACATGCAGCAGGGCTTCAATTCCCTTGGTCATCAGATTTCTGATTGCTGCTGCACCACTCAGAGGGCAATTGACGGTCTGAATTACAACCTTGCAACTCAGGCTTGCGACACCCGTAGGGCAATAACTGACAGCGCACGTGACATTATAGACAACCAGAACTGCAACTTCCGCGGCATCATGGACTTTATGGTTCAGAGCAAGATGGAGAGCTTGCAGAACGAGGTTAACGCACTCAGGCTGTCCGCTTCTCAGGCCAAGCAGAATCAGTATCTGATTGATCAGCTGCGTCCTTGCCCCGTACCCGCTTATATTACCTGCAACCCTTACGCCGCTTCTTGGGGTACTGCCTTCAGCGGCAATAGCTGTGGCTGCGGCTGCTAATTCCCTATATGGTGATTTGTTCGGGGGCAGCAATGCCCCCTGAGAAAGGAGAAACAAAATGAGTTGTTCAAATGTATGTAGGCTGTGTGACCGCCTTATCATATCTCAGGCGGTGACCTTTGCCGGCGGTACTTTAACTATCAATCTTCCTGCTGGATCCTACGGCAAAGGTTGTGAATATTGCATAGTGGTTGCTCAGACCATTCCTGCTGCCACTACTATAACCGCACCTGTTGTTTTCACCATAGGTGACGGCACAGAAGAGTACCCCCTTGTAAATAGGTGCTGTGCTCCTGTAACCGCATGCGCCATCAGAACACGCACACGCTACAAGACGGTAGTTTCCACTTCTGCAACCGGCGGCACGTTCAAAATGCTTGGTAGGGGCTGCTGTGCTCCCGATAACTCTCTTGCCGCCATTGACGGCACCGCGCCCACGGCGTAAGGAGGTGGCTTTATGAATCCCGGAATGAAAATGCTGCTTGCCCGTGAAACCAGCCGAAACCGCGACAATGACTACCGTGGCAATTACAACGTCAGAATAGGCACATACAATGAGCCTGACCGCAGACGCTACATGGAGGATTCCCCCGAAATGCGCCGCCGCCGTGACAGCCGTGGACGGTACATGGAGGATGAACAGGAAATTGAAATGCGCTACGAAGATTCCCCCGAAAGCCGTTTCCGTGACCGCAGAGGACGTGAGCACTATGACGATGGACGTTACGCCCCCATGCGCGGCATGATGGACGATGATGAGGACGTTGACCCCCGCGGCCAGTATCCCTACTTCCCGCCTTATATGCCCCGCTACGAACGCCGCATGATAGGCTTTGGCGATGACACAATGATGATGGGCGAATCTCGCCACCATGAGCAGATGCAGCGCGGCATGGCAGAGGGCGCAAAGATGGACCTTGACCAGATGTCAGCTGAACAATGGGCAAGGAACATGGAGAAGGAGGACGGCTCCAAGGGTCCTAAATGGAGCAAAGAGCAAGTCAAACCCTATATGGCGCAGGTGGGATACCACGGTCCTGAGTACAAGTTTTGGGTCATTATGAACGCCTTGTACAGCGATTACTGCAAGATAGCTAAAAAGTACGGCGTAGACCGTCCCGAATACTATGCTGACCTTGCCAAAGCGTGGCTGGAAGATGCTGACGCTAACCCCGAAAAGGCGGGACTATATTATAAATATATAGTCAAACACTGAGACACAGACCCGCCCTCACACGGCGGGTTTTCTCATGCCAAAAGTACCCCCAAAAGTACCCACTTGATTATTTTCGAGAAAAAACGCCAATTTTTCCAAACGCCAATTTTCCGAGTATATTAGGCGAAAAATAGCAATGTGAAAAATTGGGATTTTGCCAAAAACAATGGCTTTATGGTTTCGACTCCCCTCGCCTCCACCACGATTTTAGCCCTAATTCTCTAAAGAATTGGGGCTTTTGTTTTCCAAAAGTACCCCCAAAAGTACCCACTCAACACAAAAGAAAATCCCCCGAGGGGGATTTTTTGTTATATCATCTTTCCAAACACATCATCTATAACATGCGCAGTGCGTTCCATTTCGCCGGATACCTTGTGCTTATATTTGCCGGTATCCATGGACTTTGAATGGCCCACCAACTGTTTAAGAAGATCCTCGGGCAATTCTGCCTTTAGTATGCTGACGGCGGTATGGCGCAGCTCGTGAAGGGATGAATTGATGCCGTGCTGTTTGCGGTACGTAACCCAATGTTTATACAGCGAGTTTGTGTCCATCATTCCGCCGTCCTCGCCGGGGAAAACCCATGTGCGGGTGGCGATGCCATATTTCTTCAGCATGGCCGCCTGATCCTGCAACACCTTTAATGCGGTATCAGGCAAAAGGATAGTACGGTTTGCATTTTCCGTCTTGCCTTTGGTGATCTCGCCAAGACTATTAATGGAGCGGCGTATATGTAATATGCCGTCTTTTATGTCTTCGTGCTTAATGCCTGCAAGCTCACCACGGCGCAAACCGAGCAGCACGATAAAGCGCCATGCATGGATATAGAAACAATCATACTGCCTGTTGTAATGAGAAATGGTATCCTTGCTGAATAGGATCTTAATATCCTCCGGCTGAAGTATTTCCCTTTCGCCTACGGCAGCGCCGTTGGGTATCTTCAAATGCCTGGGCTCTTCCATGTCAATTCGATTCATTTCACAAAAAACATAAAGGCTTGAAATTGCACCGCGAATATTTTCCAGCGTCTTCTTTGACCGACCCGCTTTGAAAGCGGCGTTGATGCAGTTTTGCCAATCCTGCTGGGTGATCTTGTCGGTGCGCTTTGTTTCCAGATTAGGCAGGAGCCATGTTTTTCCGATGCTTGAGAGTTTGTTGACCCAAGGCGTCCCGCATGTGGGGCGCTTGGATTCGATGAAGCGCTCCCAAGCAACACTGAGGCGGGGACTTTCCGTCAGCCCGCTCAATAACCAATCGTCTGCCTTGCGTTCAGCAGCGAGCTTGCCTTTCTTGCCGGGTATGCTGGATACAAACGTTTTACGATCACCCACCGAGTTTGTAACCTTGCACTGCCAACGCTGCATTGATTCAACCCAATAAGCCTCTGAGTTTCTTTTTGCCATAAATTCCAACCCTTTCAATAAAGGCCGCCACAGCGGGCGGCCCTATGACTTAATTAAGCGTTATGCTCCAATCATCAACAGCTGTTATGCTGAATATAACCGGAGCAAAATCAAGCATAACTGTGCCCTCGTAGGGATCGACCTCATTAACAAGGAGATCGTAATATTCTCCATACGATTTAACTGCAAAATGAGCCTCAGCAAC
>JAFYOJ010000192.1 GCA_017560225.1 Clostridia bacterium | reverse complement strand
GCATACAAATATCACCGGAGTGGAGCCATCCCTCTGCATCAATGGCCTGGGCAGTAGCTTCGGGCATTTTATAATAACCCTTCATAATATTAAATCCGCGGGCAACAAATTCGCCGCTCTGTCCGTCAGGAAGTTCCAAGCCGGTTTCAGGATCAATAATCTTACATTCAACACCGGGGAATGCACTGCCTACGGTCTCCACACGGTGATCCAGATCTTCATTGACCTCACCCATGGTACAACCGGGGGAAGCTTCGGTCTGGCCGTATACGGAGATAATCTCTCGCATGTTCATTTCTACGCTGGCCCTGCGCATCAAGTCCGCAGGACAGTTTGCGCCTGCCATAATACCAGTTCGCATGTAGGAGAAATCCGTTTTCGCAAAATCCGGATGGTTGAACATAGCAATAAACATCGTAGGAACACCGTTGAAACAGGTGATTCGTTCATCATTCACGCAAGCCAGAGAAGACTTGGGCGAGAAATACGGAATGGGACACAAAGTTCCGCCGTGGGTCATCATGGAAGTCATGGAAAGTACCATGCCGAAACAGTGGAACATGGGCACCTGAATCATCATACGGTCAGCCGTAGACAAATCCATACGGTCACCAATGGTCTTACCGTTATTTACAATATTCCGATGGGTCAGCATAACGCCCTTGGGGAAGCCTGTGGTACCGGAGGTGTACTGCATATTACAAACGTCATCCGGTTTTACCAAAGATGCACGGCGACGCACTTCCTCACGGGGCACTAAGCTGGAGCGAGAAAGCATTTGTTCCCACGTCAAACATCCGTTCATGGAGAAGCCCACCGTAACAACGTTCCGAAGGAAGGGCAAATTCTTGGAGTACAAAGGACTGCCCGGCTCCATATTCTCCAGTTCCGGACAAAGTTCCTGAATAATTTCCTTATAATTAATATCCTTGCAGAACTCAATCATCACCAAGGTGTGGGTATCCGATTGTTTCAGCAAATACTCAATCTCGTGAATTCTGTAGGCAGTATTTACCGTTACCAGTACAGCGCCAATCTTGGTGGTGGCCCAAAAGGTAATAAACCATTGGGGCACGTTGGTGGCCCAAACAGCCACGTGATCCCCGGCCTTTACGCCCAAGGAAATCAAAGCCGCCGCACACTCATCCACATCCCGACGGAACTGTTCATACGTTCTGGTATAGTCCAGGGTAGGATATTTAAACGCATACTGATCCGGATATGTTTCCGCCATGGTATCCAATACGTCAGAGAAAGTCGCATCGATTACGTCGTACTTCTTCCAAACAAAAGTACCGGTCTTGGCACGGTTATAGTAGGCGTGCTCATAAGACTTCTTCTCACGGTTCAAGGAAGAAATGTAGTTGGTAAAATGGGTCAGCACGATGTCTGCATCGCTGATTTCTTCGTTCCACGCTGCACAGATAAAGCCTTCGTAGTTCAGAGAAGAAAGGGCATTCAGCAATTTCTCTACGTCCAAATCGCCTTCGCCGATCAGCACCGTCTTGCCGTCCTTCATATCGCCCAAACGGACGTATTTAATATAAGCGCCCAATGTCTTAATGGTGGCCTCAGCGGTTTCTCCTGCATCGAAATAGGTGCCACGCACATTCCAAGAAGCACCTACTGCAGCAGAGGCAAAATGGTTAATGAGTTCAATCACTTTCTCCGTGTTCGCTAGATAGCCAACGGTCTCCAACAAAATATTCACGTCGGACTGCTCTGCCATCTTGATAGCTTTAGAAAGCTTTGCATCCAATAAATCCAAGGAAGTCTCTGTTTCTACACGAACCAATACGTTGGCAATCCCGGAGGCAGCCGCCATATCCACGTAGCGCTCAACCAATGCAGCATCCACATCGTCCTGTTCAACAGAAACAGGCATGCGAAGAGCAGCTACAGAAAGATTTCGGTTCACCAGTTTCCGCTTGGCATCAGCCATACGGTCCCGGCGTAAAATGCTGTCATAATGACTGCCCCGCTCCTTCACCGCATCATAAATTTCAAAGCCTTTGAATCCATAATCATAGGCAAATCGGCACGTATCAAGAAAGGAAGCACGGCTTACATTCTTGGTGGAAAATACAATTTTCATGTTATGCCTCCTCAAACACAATCTTGTTCAGCGCATTGATATATGCACGAATGCTGGCTGCCACAATGTCTGTGGACGTACCGTTACCGGAATACAACTTGCCATTGTTGCGAAGCCGCACAAGGGCAGAACCCAATGCTTCCTTGCCTTCTGTTACGGACTGTACTTGGAAATCATCCAATTCATAGTGGTGACCGATACATTGCTCAATGGCACGGAACGCGGAATCAATGGGACCCTCGCCTGCGCTGACACCACAAATAATTTCGTCATTGCATTTCAAAGTCACCTGCGACATAGCGTTAGAAACATTGCTGCTGGTGGTTGTATAGGTTTCAAAATGATAGGTAGAAGGTGCCTGCATGGCAGAACTTGCAATCAATGCTTCGAATTCTTTTGCACCCACAGCGCCTTTCTTTGCACAAACTTGTTGAAGCGCTTTGCTTACGTTTCCGATATCCGAGTCAGAAAGTTCATAGCCCAAAACTGCTGCCGCCTGTGCCACTTGTGCAAGCGTCGAATCTACATCCAACAAAATTTTCTTCTTCTCACTGACAGTCTGCTCATTCTCATAAGCATCCCGGTGCATAGATGCCAACATATCCTCAATCCCTGCATGGATTTTGGTGGTATTCAACGTAATTTCTCCGCCGATTTGGGCGCCGCATGCACGCATGGCATCGGAAATTTCTCCGGTGGAAAGACCCTCTTTACCGGCCATGGTACATTTAAGTCCGTCTGCACCCTTGCGAATAGCAGCGAATGCGGAAGCAACTGCCATGTGAATTTGATTGGAAACCTGTACGTAAACGGGGATTTCTACGGCACATTTTACCGCCTCCACCATCGCACCGATGTCCTCCGGTGTAGAAACGCCGGCATCATCGCAAAGAGTAACCATGGTCGCACCATTCTGGGCAGCTTCTTTTGCAGCGGCAATCAAGAATTCCACGTCTGCACGGGTTGCATCCAATGCAGAGAACTCAACGTCCTCGCAATAAGCCTTTGCCGCTTTGGTCAATTCTGCAATCTTCTCCAGCATCTTCTCTTG
>JAFYOJ010000191.1 GCA_017560225.1 Clostridia bacterium | reverse complement strand
TGATGGCTGAAAAATTTGTGCTGGCCACCCACAATCCGGATATGCTGTTGAAACTGCAATCGGTGCCTGCGGAATATCGCCCCCATATTACCGTATGTGGTCATACCCACGGGGGACAGATTCATACGCCTTTTAATTTGGAGTTTACTTTATTGAAGAAAGATCAATTGCCGAAAGAAGGTTATTTCTACGGCTATCACGATTATAAAGGCTTCCCGCTTTATATCACCAGCGGTTTGGGTTGCTCTTTGCTGCCCATTCGATTCGGCTCTTCTGCTGAAGTGGCGATTTTTCACTTGTCTTCATAATTTGAATTCGGTATACTTAAACCGTTATGAAAGAGGCACAAGCATTTTACTATCAAGGTGAATATTATCTGCTTCCGGAGGATTGTGCTACGTTTGTGCAGTTCTGCGGGCGTATTTATGATGGCATTACACTGACGCTGTCCAAGCTTTGCCGCAAGGGGTGTGTGCCGCCTTATTTTATGGAAGAAGATGTTCGGTCGGCCACTGTGTCCATCGTGGATTGTCGTCGGGTTTATGAGGTATGCGTTTATATTTTATCCCGAGAAGCGTATGAACAGCGGTTGCGGGAGTTAGTGGGGGCGAAGTGTCCCGGTTGTACCCGGTATGGCGGCAATGCTTTGGATTTGACCGGCCATTATGAAGAAATGTCTTTGGCTGGAGCGTGTATAGAACGGGAGCACACCGGTGTGGGCAACAGCTTGCTTTCGCCTTATGAGCCCGCTTATGCAGCGGAAGATTTCTGGTGGGAGTTTATTAAAATTGAACCGCAATTGGCGGCGGCTGTTGACGCCGGAGATCTTTTGGAGGTTACTACACAAATCAGTGCTTTATTGGCAGAAGTGGAGATGCAGGAGTATATTTTCCCTGCCGTATCGAAATACGAATATCGGGACGCTGCGGGGCGCTGTGTAACCCGCTATGTGCTGATGCTCACCGCGGGGGGGATTCTTTGTTCAGAGCTGATTGCCAACTATTTTCTGCGTCGCATTCCGGATGTTATTACGAAGCAGTGGGATGTATATCCTTATGCTGTACGGGGCTTTTATCGGCATTTCCCCCTTTTCACCGGCTGCAATCCTGAGACGGATCCCCCGCTGCTGCAAGTGATGTATTTAGAACAACAGGATTTGTTTACGGTGCGAATGTTTGTGCATTGGGATGCGAACGGTCCGGAAGCTATGTTCTTGCCGCCGGAAATGCGGAAGAATGATGAGGAAATTCCTACCAATGTTTATTGTGCCAATTATATGTATTTGTGCCAGGTGATCGGAGAGGAACGGCTGCGGGGTGCCGTGCTGGAATTGGTGCCTTTCCCCAAGTCTGAAATGGTATTCGAAGGGGATTGCGTGACGGCAGAGGAATTCTCTCGCATGATTGATGACCAAATTCAGGACAAGTCCCGTTTGACGCCCGGCAAGTGTTCGTATAGAAGTATGGAGATGGAAGGGATGCAGGAAGAGCGCCGCGTGTCTCATTTGCGTACTTATTGCGATCAACTTTCCTTTGATTTTGTATTGGGTTTTGAAGGACCGTCTATGTATTTGTGGGAGGGTGGCATTGCTTTGAACCACGTTTTTGTACCGAATGGGGCGCTGCGCCACGAGGATGACGTGGATTATTTGACGACGCTTTTGCAGGACGCGCTGGTGGAAAGTTTCAGTGGGGAACATATTGACGTTTGCGAGGGCCCTGATGGGGTTTATTTTGATTTTATGATCTTCCATAAGGTGAATGCACGGAAGGCGTTGCGTGCCATTGCGCCGGTTTTAGAGGCCTTTAGGGCGGTGTATACGGAGCGTCTGGGAGAGGAAATTTGCTCGTATCCGGTGGCGCTGGATATGCGGGGGCCGGAAGGTATATAAAAATGATGAATGGAGATTATGCTATGGATGAACAAAATGATTTGAATAATGTTAAAGAATTTTTGATGGGATCTCCCGTCTATGCGATGTCTTTGGGCAACAAAGAGTTGTTTCATTCTAATTTTTGGGTTTGGTTGATGAATCACAAGCACGAATATGCGAGTGTGTTCTTTCCGGATATTAGTGTTGGTGAGATTGAAGAAATCACGAGAGAAGAAGGGCATAGGGATTTGACTATTTGGTTAAAAGATCAATCTGTTTATGTTATTGAAAATAAGCTCAAATCAATTCCATATGAAGAGCAGTTGGAAAACTATACCACAGCACTACAGAAGAAAAATATAAAGTTTAAAGGAGGTTTGCTTGCTGGGATTGAATCTTGTGGGTTGCCGAGTAAATGGGCTTTCAAAACATATAAAGATATTGGCGAGGAACTTCGAAAAAAAGCGAAACAGTTAGATCAACCATCACCATTTGAACAAAACCTGATAATACAATATGCTAATATGATCATCAAAATAAATGACTTTATTTCCCAAAAGACGCAGGAGAATAAGTTTGTTTTTGGAAAATTGGATGAGGAAAAGGAATTGCACCTTGATGATATTGTCAAAAAAATTCAGGCAGAAAGGTTTAAGAAGTACTTAGAAAACAATAAAAGCGAGTTGGAAGATGTTCCGGGCACTAAACTTGAAATAACCACAGGATTTTCCTACGGTGAGGCGATGATCAACGTTTTCTATAAGTTAGAGGCGTATAATATTGGCATAACTATTCAAGGATGTCAATTTCGCCGTGTTATTTCAAAATCTGGAAAAGCGGAAGAGATCTTTAAATTCGGCAAACAGAAAAAATACTTCGAAGAAGACACGCAAAACCTGGAGAAGCATGGTAAAGTATCCATGCGAAAAAAATACTGCAAATATGATGGCTCTCTTGAAAAGGGAAGTACAAAAAACACACATATATACCAATGGTGGAGTATTGGTGAAGAAGCGACATTTCAAGACTTGTGGGATAAAATTAAAGAAAATATGAAAGTTGCAAAAACGTGTATTCGTAAACAATAGCACGATCATCCGTCCCCTGGGGTTAAATTCCCACAAAAGTGGGGTTAAAAACCCCGTTTTTCATAGAATTTAACCCCGCTACTTCAAAAAGAAAGGAGATTATTCCATGATTGCATCTATTACCACTTTACTTGTAGGCATTATTTGTATCGTTCTTGGCATTTCCAATATGCGAGGAAACATATCTTCTCTACATTCCTATCATAGACACCGAGTTTCTGAGGAAGATGTGCTTCCCTTTGGCAGGAAGGTAGGTCTGGGCACCATCATTCTTGGGGCCGGCGTAATTGCATTCGGCGTTTTATCCGCCGTCACATTCTACACAGCAAATGATCTGTTTATTTCCATTGGCACTGCCATTATGATCGTCTGTATTGCCATAGGTCTCGTAATAAGTTTATCCGCCATTATCAAATATAACAAAGGTCTTTTTTGAGTATCCTGGGTTAAATCGTTGCAAATTCTGGGTTAATAACCCAGTTATTCAAAGAATTTAACCCACGTCCCGCCTTTCAAGGCATAAAAAAGCCGCCTCAAAACGAGGCGGCTTCATTTTACCCGAAGAATTATACTCTACGTACCGCCAAAGTTACGGTCTTGCCGTTAATATCCCATTCCTTCGCATACGCATCAGCAGGGATTTCTGCGTTGACTGTCAAAGCCTCGGACAACGTCTCTGCCTTGATCTCTGCCTCATTCGCAGTGAGTACCTGGCGGATTTCTTCACTGCCTGCCTCGAAGATTTCGATATGATCCGTTACTTCGAAACCGGCTTCCTTACGCATGGTCTGAATACGGCTGATCAATTCACGGACGAAACCTGCCTCGATGAGTTCAGGGGTCAATGTGGTATCCAGAATAACCGTAATACCCTTATCTTCCTGTGCCTCAAAACCTGGCATCTTCGCAGACTCGATGAGCAAGTCTTCTTCTGTAACAGGCGTTGCCACGCCGTCCAGTACGATATCCATAGAACCGGTTTCTTTCAGCGTCTTCATTGCCGCTGCGGCATCGCTGCCAGTGAGCGCTGCCAAATATTCCTTTACACGACCGATATCTTTACCGAACTTGCGGCCCAAGGTACGAAGCTGGGGCTTGAAGGAGTAGGTGAGGAACGCATCGGTGTTCTCTACGAAGGAAACATTCTGTACGTTCAGCTCGTTCTTAATAATTTCGGTAAAATAGCCGTCCAATGTCCCCTCTGCCTTCACGTACATGTTTGCAAGAGGCTGACGGTTCTTGATAGCAGCGTTGTTTCGAGCGCTTCTACCCAGTACCACGATTTCTAATACTTTCTCCATGCCGGCTTCCAAATCAGCGTCGATCAAAGCTTCGTCAGCTACAGGGAAGTCGCAAAGGTGAATACTCTTAGGTGCAGTCTCGTCAATGCCGGCTACCAAGTTGAGGTAAATATCTTCCGTCATAAAGGGAAGCATAGGCGCTGCTACTTTGCAGTAGGTTACGATCGTTGTGTACAGCGTCATATAGGCATTGATCTTATCCTGAGGCATACCCTTTGCCCAGAAACGCTCTCTGGAGCAGCGCACGTACCAGTTACTGAGTTCATCAATGAAATCAGACAGCACGCGGGCAGTTTCCGTAATCTTGTAATCGTTCAAGTTGCTGTCTACGGTCTTTACCAATGTGTTGAGACGGGAGAGCATCCACTTGTCCATCACGGAAAGTTTATCGTATTCCAACTTGTAATCCAAAGGATTAAACTTGTCGATATTGGCATACAGTACGTAGAATGCGTAGGTATTCCAAAGCGTGCCAAGCACCTTTCTCTGACCTTCCGTAACGGCCTTCGCGTAAAAACGGTTGGGAAGCCAGGGTGCAGAGTTGGAATAGAAATACCAACGGATTGCGTCTGCACCGAAGGTGTTGAGGGCATCGAAAGGATCTACGGCATTACCTTTGGATTTGGACATCTTCTGACCGTTCTCATCCTGTACAAGACCTAATACGATAACGTTCTTGTAGGGTGCTTTGTCAAAGAGCAACGTGGAAATTGCCAACAAAGAATAGAACCAACCTCTTGTCTGGTCTACGGCTTCACTGATAAAGTCTGCCGGGAAGTTGTCTTCGAAAATTTCTTTATTCTCAAAAGGATAGTGCCATTGTGCAAAAGGCATTGCGCCGGAGTCAAACCAGCAGTCAATAACTTCCTTCACACGGGTCATCTGTGCGCCACACTCGGGACAACGAAGCGTCACTGCATCAATATAAGGGCGGTGTAGTTCAATATCCTCAGGGCAGTTATCCGACATCTCACGAAGTTCTGCAATGGAACCGATAGCGTGGCGGTGTCCGCAAGGACATTCCCAAATATTTAAAGGTGTACCCCAATAACGGTTTCGGCTGATACCCCAATCCTGTACGTTGTTCAACCAGTCGCCGAAACGACCCTTACCGATACTCTCGGGAATCCAGTTAATGGTGTTGTTGTTCTTAATCAGATCGTCCCGTACAGCGGTCATCTTGATGAACCAAGACTCTCTTGCGTAGTAAATCAAGGGCGTATCACATCGCCAACAGTGGGGATAGTCGTGCTCGAACTTGGGTGCATCGAAGAGTTTGCCTTCTTTATCTAAGTCAACCAATACCAACGGATCCGCTTTCTTTACAAACACACCTGCATAAGGGGTTTCCTCCGTCATATTACCCTGTCCGTCTACAAACTGTACGAAAGGCAGGTCATAGGTGCGGCCTACACGGGCATCGTCTTCACCGAAAGCCGGTGCAATGTGTACGATACCGGTACCGTCAGACATGGTAACGTAACTGTCGCAGGTTACGAAGAAACCTTTCTTCTTCTGCTTGTCTGCACACTCTCCGGCGCAAGCAAACAAAGGCTCATACTCTCTGTGCTCCAAAGCGGTGCCGGGGAAGGTATCTAAAATCTCATAAGCAGCCTGTCCCTCGGTAGCCAACTTGCCAAGAACGGTATCCAACAAAGCTTTTGCCATATAGTAGGTGTAGCCGTCGGCAGCCTTTACCTTGCAGTATTCGTCTGCAGGATTTACGCAAAGTGCCTCGTTGGAAGGCAGCGTCCAGGGGGTGGTGGTCCATGCAAGGAAGTAAGCATCTTCGCCCTTTACTTTGAAGCGAACGATGGCGGAGCGCTCCTTTACAGACTTGTAACCCTGGGCTACTTCGTGAGAGGAAAGCGGGGTTCCGCAACGGGGGCAGTAGGGAACAATCTTAAAGCCTTTGTACAAAAGACCCTTGTCCCAAATCTGTTTCAAAGCCCACCATTCGGACTCAATGAAATTATTATCATAGGTTACGTAAGGATCATCCATATCCGCCCAGAAACCAACGGTGCCGGAAAAGTCTTCCCACATTCCCTTATATTTCCAAACGCTTTCCTTACATTTCTGAATGAAGGGGTCCATACCGTACTCTTCAATCTGCTCTTTGCCGTCCAGTCCCAGCATCTTCTCAACTTCCAATTCAACGGGAAGTCCGTGGGTATCCCAACCGGCTTTGCGCAACACCTTGTAGCCTTTCATAGTGCGGTAACGGGGAATCATATCTTTAATAACACGGGTTAGCACGTGACCGATATGGGGCTTTCCGTTGACCGTGGGCGGGCCATCATAGAAGGTATAAGTCTCACCTTGGGCACGCTCTTCAATGCTCTTTTGGAAAATGTTATTATCTTCCCAATATTTCTGTACTTTCTTCTCGCGCTCAACAAAATTCAAGTCCGTAGATACTTTCTCGTACATACAGTACCTCCATTAAAACATAGTTCAGTTCATAATACCGCAAACGGCCTTGAAAGTCAATGTGAAATGCCCCTTCTTGTAACCAAAACATATTTTGTGTATAATGATTGCGCAATGCAACTTTTCCTGAAAGGAAAGAACGATATGAACATAGCACTTGTGTTGGCGGCCGGCATGGGACGCCGTATGGGGACCAGTACCCCGAAACAATTTTTGAACGTGGATGGGAAGCCCATTCTTGCCTATACATTGGAAGCTTTCCAGCATCATCCGGAGATCGATGCCATTTACGTGGTATGTCCGGAAGAAAGTCGGGATACCGTATGGGAAATTGTGCGGGATTATGCTATTTCCAAATTACAGAAAGTGCTGCCTGGCGGCGCCACCCGCAGAGAATCCTCTTATAAAGGCATTGATGCATTGGCGGAGGTTTGCGGAGGAGATGACGTGGTGCTGATTCATGATGGGGTGCGGCCCAATATTACGGCGGAGACCATCCGCGCCAATATTGCAATGGCCAGAGCGCAAGGTGCTTGCGTGACGGCAGAGAAGACGGTGGATACCATTGTGGTGAGCAATGACGGAGAAACGCTGACTTCCATTCCACCCAGAAAATTTTTGTGGAACGTGCAGACGCCGCAAAGCTTCCGGTATGAAGTGATTCATAAAGCCCACCTATTTTACGAGAATGCCCTCTCCAAGCAGGCGGCGGACGTGCCGGAAATTACCGACGATACAGGCCTTGTTTTGTATATGGAAGAATGTTTGCCCGAAGGACAGCGTGTGGGCATTTGTCCCGGCAATCCGGGGAATTTGAAAGTCACCAAACCGGAGGATTTGCGTATATTGTTAAGTATACTGCAGAAGGAAGAGGAGGCTTCTCAGACTGGTGATTTACGTTAATTTAGGTCCCCAAAGCAAAGCGCTTACGGTGCAGCAACTTTTGCGGGCGGCGGGCGTTCCGGCGGGGGTTGTGAATACCCCGGAGGCGCTTAAATCCGGTAAAATGGGTTGTGGCTACAGTGTTCAGTTTCCTGCGTCTTATGGGGAAACGGCGGAAAAAATCCTCCGACGCAAAGGGATTTATGCAGAGCTGAAAGTTTATTCGGAATAAAATGATGGATAGGACGGCCTCTTCTTGTAAATAGAAGGGGCTTTTTCGTGTTTTTTCTTTGACAATACACGGGGGTTGGAGTATACTAACTTAGTTAGAAAATAGTAGAAAGGAACAACGTTTTGGAAGCAACCCCGAAGACAACTGCATCAAAAGGACGCAAAGCATTAAAAGTGCTGCTGAACGTGCTGTTCATCGCAGTCTTGTTGGCGTTTACTGCATACTTGGTGCTGAGCAAACAAGAATTGCCTCAAATCCGTTACTACATACGGCAAGCGAACCCTTGGTGGCTTTTGGGTGGCGCATTGTTGCTGATGGTGTTTGTCTGTTGCGAGTCTGTTATTCTCTACCACTTGTTCCGAAAACTGAGAGTGCCGGCGAAATTTCGCCGCTGTATTGTGTACTCTTACGTGGGTTTCTTCGTTAGTGCCATTACACCCTCCGCATCCGGCGGTCAACCGGCGCAATTGGTGTGGATGAAGCGGGACGGGTTGGATTTTGGCGTGTCCTCGTTGGTGCTTTTGGTGGTCACGCTTGCTTATAAATTAGCGTTGGTGGCATTATCCGTTATATTGGTTGCCTTTAATGCAAGTTTTGTATTCGATCACCTGGGCTTTATGTTGTATGTTCTTATCCTGGGACTTGTGTTGAATCTGGCATTCTGTTCCTTCTTGGTGGTGGTGATTTTCCGCCCCAAGCCTGCCCGCAAGATGGCCTATTTACTTTTAAATATTCTGTGTAAACTCCGTCTTGTTCGCAATCGTGAAGCTATGGCAGAACGGTTTGAACAGGGCATTAACCATTACAGTCGCAGCGCGGGCCTGCTTTTAGGCAGAAAAGAATTACTTTGGGAAGTTTTCGGCATTACGGTATTCCAAAGACTTTGTTTCTTTGCGATCACATTTATGGTCTATGAAGCTTTTGGTCTTTCCGGCACCAACTTCTTCCAGATTATAGCACTGCAGGTGGTATTATCTCTGGCATTGGACATTTTGCCGTTCCCCGGTGGCATTGGCGCCAATGAAGGGGGATTTATGGTGATGTATACCCAAGTGTTTGGCGCTTCCTTGGTGGTGCCCGGAATGCTTTTAAGTCGCGGAATTAACTATTATCTACTTGTAATTCTGGGGGCTGTGATTACAGTCACCTCGTATATTCTTAGTCAGCGACGACTGGCGAAACGAAGAAAGAGAGAGGAAGAAATATGTTAATTGGTTTTTACAACTATTCTGTCATTTTGACGTATATCGGCTTGTGTTCTTCTTTGTATGGAATTACCTGTGCCATGAGCGGGCAGTTCAAAATTGCATTTTTGTGTTTGATTTTTTCCGGCGTGTGCGATATGTTCGACGGTAAGATTGCCCGGAGCCATCCCAATCGCAGTGAAGAAGCAAAAGTATTCGGCATTCAAATCGATTCTCTTTGCGATTTGATCTGTTTTGGTTTATTTCCTGCTATTCTTGCCAACTGCGTAGTGTCCGGGCCCTTGTGGGCAAAAGGCGGGCACTGGATTGTGAAAGTGGGCGGTGCGTTGTTCGTGTTGGCAGCGGTGATTCGATTGGGCTTTTATAATGTAAAAGAGATGCAACGCCAGAAAGAAACGGATGAGAATCGGAAGTATTTCCAAGGGCTTCCTGTTACGTCCTCTGCCTTGATCTTCCCCTTGATTTATGCTGTGACCAATATGATGAATCAATCGCCTGCGAAAGCCAGTGTTGCTTACGTGGTGATGCTGTACGTGGTTGCATTTATGATGGTTTGGGACATTAAAGTTAAGAAACCCGGCTTGAAAGAAGCCGTTGTATTGGGCGTCATCGGCGCCTTGATTGTAGTAGGCGTGTTGGTATGAAATATCGGGACAGAACGGGAAAATGCATAGAAGTGAGCACGAAGCAAGATCGCTTTCTTGCGCGTATGTACGCCAAGAAAAGCGGACGAGCCGTGATTCGCGTATTGGCAACAAGACCCGTAACCGGGGCTTGCAGAGTTTTTATGAACAGCCCGTTGTCCAAACCTATGATTAAAAGTTTTGTACGGAAGAATCACATTGATATGAGTGCTTATGTGCCTTGCAAGTATCGTTCCTACAATGCATTCTTCATGCGCCAGATCAAGCCGGATCAACGGACGATTTATCCGGATCCCAATAGCTTGATCAGTCCTTGCGACAGCAAAGTGTCGGTCTATCCCATTGAAACAAATACCCATTTTACCATTAAACATACGCCCTATACCGTCTCATCGCTCCTTCGGGACAGCGTCCTGGCGGAGAAGTTTGCAGGGGGCTACTGCGTGGTGCTTCGTCTGACGGTGGACAACTATCATCGGTATGCCTATGCGGTGAGCGGGAATAAGAGTGAGCAACGGTATATTAAAGGTATTTTCCACACGGTGAATCCTGTGGCCAATGATTACGTGCCTATTTATAAGGAGAATTGCCGGGAATTTTGCGTAATTGAGTCGGAGCTTTTCGGCACCGTGGTCCAGATGGAAGTGGGGGCTTTGATGGTGGGCCGAATTGTGAATTATGCTCAAGAGGCTTGCAGCGTGGTGCGGGGCATGGAGAAAGGTCGTTTTGAATTCGGTGGATCCACGGTGGTGCTGTTGCTGGAGCCGGGCCGCGTGGTTATGCGCAGAGATTTGTTGGAGAACACTAAAGAGGGATATGAAACACTTATTCACATGGGCGAAGTGCTGGGACGGTCTACGGCTGCCATTGACCTTGGTTGCGAAACGGAAACGTGTGTGCTATAATTTCTTTGAAATTTATATAAGGAGTTTGCTATGAGTAACATTTGGCATGATATCAGTCCCAAACGGATCAATCCGGAAGATTTTGTAGCGGTTGTTGAGATTCCTAAGGGAAGTAAGAAGAAATATGAGCTGGACAAGGCAACGGGTATGTTGAGTTTGGACAGAATCTTACATACGTCTACCCACTATCCTGCAAACTACGGTTTTATTCCCCGTACTTACGGTGATGACTTGGACCCCTTGGACGTGCTCATTATTTGCTCTGAAGAAATTGAACCTATGACGTTGGTGCGTTGTTATCCCATTGGCGTCATCACCATGATCGACAGCGGTCGTCGCGATGAGAAGATTATTGCCATTCCTTTCAGCGATCCCAACTACAATATGTATCAGGATATCAGCGAGCTGCCCAGTCACTTGTTTGAAGAAATGTCTCACTTCTTTACGGTTTACAAGAATTTGGAACACAAACAAACGGCGGTGGACGGAGAGGTACAGAACCGTGCAGAAGCCATCCGCATTATTCAGGAAGCCATTAACAGTTATATTGAGGTATTTTGTAAGTAATTTATGAAACGCGGTATTCGGGATGGAATCCCTATTTTCTTGGGGTACTTATCCGTATCTTTCTCCTTCGGCATTGCGGCCGTAGGAAAGGCCCTTCCTGTGTGGAGTGTCATTCTAACTTCATTAACCAATGTAACCTCGGCAGGACAGCTTGCCGGGGTTTCTCTTATTGCGATTTTTGCCGGGGTAGGGGAGCTGGCGCTGACGCAGTTGATTATTAACATTCGCTATGCCTTGATGTCCTTATCGCTGTCCCAACACGTGGATCGTTCGATGACCACGGGCAATCGTTTGATCTGCGCCTTCTTTATGACTGACGAAATTTTTGCGCTGTGTCGGGCGCAAGAGAAACCTGTATCCAATCGATATATGATGGGTGTCGGCTTGATTTCGGTACTGGGTTGGGGTCTGGGAACAACTTTAGGGGCGCTGGCAGGAGGCATTTTACCTCCGTCCGTGTGCATTGCCCTGAATCCTGCCCTCTACGCTATGTTTATCGCCCTGGTGCTCCCTCAAGCCAAGAAAGAACGGGCTGTTTTGTGGGTGGCGAGTATCAGTGCAGGCCTTCATTGCGTGGTGCGTTTGGCTCCGGTATTACGGGAGTTATCCTCCGGCTTTGCTTTAATTTTGTGTGCGGTGGCGGCGGCCTGTGTGGGCGCGTGGCTGTTCCCCAAGAAGGAGGCGTAAAATGACGACTACGTATTTACTCTCCCGTATTGCCGTGATGGCCCTTGTGACGTATTTGATTCGTATGCTGCCCTTCGTGTTGGTGCGGGGGAAGATTGAGAACCGGTTTGTGCGGTCGTTCCTGTATTATATTCCCTATACGGTTTTGGCGGCTATGGTGCTGCCGGATATGTTGTTCGCCACGTCTTACGTTTGGTCCGCTTTGGTAGGGCTGGTGGTGGCGGCGGTGCTGGCGCTATGGGGGAAAAAGTTAATTACAGTTGCCCTGTGTGCCTGCGGAAGTGTGTATGTTGCGGAACTAATATTAGGGTTGTTCTTATAGGGTAAAATGTGATAAAATATAAACGTATTTTACGATAAATGAAAGGATTTGAGATAAATGGCTGAGCCTCTTATTTTGAATGGAAAAGCATTGGCAACGGAAATTGAGGCGGAACTTTCCGCTCGCGTGCAGAAATTGGTGGAGAAGACAGGTCGCACGCCTGTGCTGGCAACTATCTTAGTGGGAGACAATCCGGCTTCTGTTACGTACGTGACCATGAAGGGAAAGGCGTGTCGTCGGGTGGGTTTGGAGCCTCGCCGTGTGGAGATGCCTGCGGAGACGACCACAGAAGAGCTGCTTGCCCAGATTGAAGCGCTGAATCAGGATCCGGACGTATGCGGTATTTTGTTGCAGCATCCCGTTCCCCGTCATATTGATGAGTCTCGTTGCTTTAATGCCATTGCGCCTGTGAAGGACGTGGACGGCGTGAACGTGGCCAGTTTCGGTGCGGTGACTATGAAGCAAGAGGGCTATCGCAGTGCAACCCCGGGTGGTATTATTCGTATTCTGAAATATTACGGCGTAGAGCTTGCGGGCAAAGAGGTTGTTGTCATTGGCCGCAGTCCGATTTTGGGTAAGCCGGTAGCGATGCTCCTGCTGAATGAAGATGCTACGGTGACCATTGCCCATTCTAAGACGGAGAATTTGCCGGAGGTTGTTCGCCGTGCAGATGTCATTGTGGCTGCCGTTGGTAAACCTCGCTTCGTGCAGGCTGACTGGGTAAAGGAAGGCGCGGTTTTGGTGGATGCCGGATACAATGTAGGCAACGTGGGGGATATTGATTTGGAGAATTGTATTCCTAAGTGTTCTGCCTACACGCCGGTGCCCGGTGGTGTAGGTCCCATGACCATTTGCACGCTGATGGAGCAGTCTGTGAAGGCAGCGGAGAAGATGTGGGGAATTTAAGCAGGCTGATTTGGTCTGTTTGGGCGTGCTGTCGTTTTTTGTTGCGGTTGCGCCCACGGGTTGGGCGCCAGAGCGAGTTTTTCGACGCATACGCCCAAATTTCGCAGTAAAAAGCAGAAAAATTCCAGGGCTAATGAATTTTTGTGTATTTTTTGGGCGCAAGGCGAGAATGAAAAAGCTTTTGCGCCCATTTTTGTAAAAAGAAATTTTGTTGTTGACATGGAATCTCATTAATTGTATAATGGCGCCCGTAGAGATGTTGATAATTCAACAAGTTCACAGAGACAAACTTTACTTTTCTTTGTTTTTGATATATGATAGCAAAGAATTGTAATCTAAAAACCAAGAGAGGATGACTTGATTTGGCAAAGAAAGTACAAGAACAAGTTTGGGAAGCGTTTGACTTAAAGGCGCCCCCGTTGGTAGATTTCAGAGATTTGGTGCAGACCACCGTGAAGCACGTAGGTCCCAAGGATGCTTATTTAGTGAAGATTAAGGGGAAAGAGGGCGACACCCTTCGTCACGTTTCTTTCAATGAGTTTTGGGAAGAAATTCGTATGCTGGGCACAGCCTTGATGGATTTGTATCCGGAGCGCACCCACATTGCTGTGATGGGTGACAGCCGTTATGAATGGTGTCTTTCCTATTTGGCTGTAACTTGTGCCGGCCACGTTGTTGTGCCTGTCGATAAAGAGCTTAAGGCAGACGAAGTGAAGATGGTACTGACAGCTTCTCATTCTACCGGTATTCTTTATTCTGATAAGATTTACGGAAAGGGATTGAGTCAAGTTCTGGATGATATTCCGGAGATTACCAATCGTGTTTGTATGGACGATTTGGGTGAAGAATTGGAAGTGCGGAAGCATACGGCTTTGAGTGCTTTGCTGGCTCGCGGTAAGGAATTGTTAGCGGGCGGCGACACGCGTTTTGATAACGTTGTGATTGATCCTGAGCAGTTGGCGGTGTTGATCTTTACCTCCGGTACTACCGGTGTTGCGAAGGGCGTTATGCTTTCTCAAAAGAATATTTGCAGCAACATCAACAGCGTGGTGCAGTGCTTAGATCATGGCCCGGAAGATTCTATGCTTTCCATTTTACCCAACCACCACACCTTCGAATGCTCCTGTACATTCTTGATTTCCGTTCGTATGGGCGCTTGTGTGTCCTTCTGTGAAGGTCTTCGTTATATCGGTAAGAACATTCAGGAATATCAGCCTACCATTATTATGTTGGTGCCTTTGATTATTGAGAATGTGCATGCCAAGATTATTAAGAGTGCCAAGTCCAGCAAGGTGAAATATATTGGTTTTAAATTCTTGTTGGGCCTTTCCGGTGTGCTGAATTTCTTCGGCATTGATGCGGGCAAGAAATTGTTCCCCCAGATTCACCAGACATTGGGCGGTAAGCTCCGTTTGCTGATTGCCGGCGCGGCTGCTATGAGCCCTAAGGTTTCTAAAGACCTTGCCAAGATGGGTATTAAGATTCGCCAAGGGTACGGCCTTACGGAGTGTTCTCCCATTCTTTGCGTAAATCAGGAAATTAAGAATGATTACGCTTCCGTTGGTCCTGCAATGCCCGGTATTGAGATTAAGTTGGGCGATATGGATGAAGAGGGCCGCGGCGAGATTCTGGCGAAGGGCGACAATATTATGCTTGGCTACTATGAGAATGAAGAGGCGACCAAGGCAGTATTCACGGAAGACGGTTGGTTTAAGACCGGCGACCAGGCTTATATGGATAAAAACGGTTGCTTCCACATCACAGGTCGTATTAAGAATTTGATCGTAACCAAGACGGGAAAGAACATCTTCCCCGAGGAGTTGGAAGCGCTGATCAACAAAGTGCCTTTTGTTAAGGAAAGCGTTGTTTGGGGCGATGACGGCGGTATGGAAGCCGACACGGATATTTGCGTGACCATCGTGCCGAATTTAGATGGCTTCAAAGAGGCGGGCATCGAAGATCCTTCTACGGAAGTGATGGAGAAGATGCTGTGGGATGAGGTTAAGAAGATCAATAAGGATCTGGTGACCTACAAGCGTATCAAGCGGATGGAGCTTCGAATGGAAGAGTTTGAGAAGACCACCACCCACAAGATTAAGCGGTATAAGCTGGAACATAAGTAAGGGAATTTTGATAGTTTATTGAAACCAATCGAGAGTTATGATATAATAATTCGAGATTGGTTTTTTGTTGTTTGGACAGAAATTTTTAAGGAAACGAGGACGAGTTGTTGTGAGAAAAGCCTTTGATATTGTTAAAACGATATTGGTCTGGCTTGTTGTACTTGGTGCGGTTACCATGACTGTTTTTACCGTATTTTCTTTGACAACCTTAAATCGTAACGATCGTACTCTTTTTGGATATAAAATTTTTATTGTTAATTCTGACTCTATGGAGAAAACAGATTTTAAATCAGGTGACCTGATCTTTGTGAAGGCGGTTGATTTAGATACGTTAAAACCGGGAGATATTATTACCTTTATTTCAAAGGATGAGAATAGCCTCGATGAAACACTGACCCATAAAATTAGAAGTTTAGCTACGGATGCAAACGGAAATAAAGGTTTTATCACCTATGGTACATCCACGAATGCAGACGATGCGGGAATTGTGTTATATCAAGATATTCTTGGAAAATATGAGTTTCATATTGCAGGCCTTGGTGCGGTTTTTAATTTCTTAAAAACGACCCAAGGATTTTTCCTTTGTATTTTCACCCCCATAATGCTGGTTGTACTCTATGAAATTATCAATTTCTTTGTGGTTCTTCGCAAATCCAAGAAAGAAGCCTTGAAAGAAATGGAGGCGGAGCGGGCTTCCAATGACCAATTGGTGGAGGAATTGCGTATCTTAAAGGCGCAGCTTGAAGAGAAACAATTGGCGTTAAATCGGCAGAATCAAGTCTTGATGCCCAACCGTTCTAAAACAAAAATTGTTTTATATAATAAGAAGTGCCATCGTGTCAAAGTTTCTAAGAAACCACAACACAAAACGCAAAAGGAAATTGTTTATATTCGTAAGAAATTATAAAGGGTTTATTTATAGGAGGTTATAAAATGACGAAACGAGCAACAAACAAGCAAGCACTGTATTTAAGTTTATTCGCGATTCTCATGTGTATTCTTCTCCTTGTGGGAAATACATTTGCTTGGTTTACGGATACGGTGACGTCTTCCGGCAATAAGATTGAATCGGGTAATTTTGTTGTGGATCTGGAGCTTTTGAACAAAGACGGTTCATGGTCTTCTTTGAAGCAAGATAAGAATGCGCTCTTTAACAACGATAAATGGGAACCCGGATATACAGATGTGAAGATTCTTCGCATTGAGAACGAGGGCGATTTGAATTTAAAGTGGATGGCAAAGTTTGTGTCTGAAGATGCGTTGTCTATCCTTGCCGATGCAATTGATGTGTATGTGCTGAACTATGGTGTTCTTGAAGATGATGCTACGGTTACATATCCTGCGGATCGTACACTGAACGGGTATACGCAGGTTGGAACGTTAGCAGAATTTATCAATAGCATTGAAGAAACCACCAAGGGTACGCTGAAGGCCGGCGAGAAAGCGTATCTGGGTATTGCGCTGAAGATGCGTGAATCTGCGGGAAATGAATACCAAGGTCTTTCTTTGGGTGGTATTTTTGATATTAAAATTGTGGCGTCCCAAGCTACCGGAGAAAGTGATGGATTTGATGATCAATATGACGTCAATGCACCGCTTAATTTTGCGCCTGTTGCCAATGCCCGTGAGTTAAAGGCGGCACTTCAAAACCAAGAAGAGAATATTCTTTTCACGGCGAACTTCCCTGTGGAAGAAAAGATTGTAGTTGATTACGATGTCAATATTGACGGTGCGGGTTTCGCGCTTATGCGACAAACGCCTGCCACTACTTTTTCAGCCAGAACTACGACAACCGCCCATCTTGCGGAAGTCTTTAGCGTTGAAGCCGGCGCGACCTTAACCTTGGAGAACATCGTGGTCGATGGTGGTGCTATTTGGAGTGGTGAGATTGATGCTGTTTTAAATCGTGGCATGGAGAATACCGGCCTTACTGCAACCGGCGCACTTGTTGTTTTGAATGCCAACAGCCATTTGATTCTTGGCGAAGGGGCAGTGCTTCAAAATAACGACGGTGCCCATGCGGTAAATATGGGTACACGAATCGGTGCTACGCTCACGTTAGAGGGTGGCCACATTATCAATAATAATTCCGGTAGCGGAGCTATTTATGGCGGTGGACATATTACGCTCAATGCGGGATCAATTCGTTATAATTCTTCTACGGCCAGCGCAGGTGCTATTCGTATGGTAAGTAGCTGTAATTTCACTGTAAATGGTGGTGAAATCAGTTATAACAAAGCAACTACTGCCGGCGGTGTGATTTGGGGATATGGTGCTTCCGTCTATAATTTCAACGGCGGTAAGATTTATGGAAATAGTGCATCGGTAGGTGGTGTACTCTATACGGGCGATGGTTCTACCGTCAATGTTGGTGGAAATGTGGAGATTTTTGAAAATGTAGCAACTGAATCTTGTGGCGCTTTCCGTATTTCCAACTATACGAAGTTTAATATGAGCGGTGGTAAGATTTACGGAAATGTGAGCGCAACCGAAGAAAGATGGACCGGTGTCTATGGCTGGAATCCTAATGTAAATATTTCCGGCGGTCAGCTTGATGACAACATCTTCATTCAAGGTGGACTTACGCCCACTATTGGTGGAGAGGGTATTCGTGGTATTGTGTACTTTGATTTAGGTACCGGCCACAATACTGCAAATCTTGGAGCTTCTTTCGGTGCGTTTAAATTCTATGTAACGGAAGGTGAGAACTTTAGTGCCTTTAACTTAAAGCCGGTGACCGGTTATACGTATACCGAAGGGGACGAAACAAAGCTGATTTGTCAAAATGAAGGTTACGAAACCTATTGGGATGCGCAGGCGGGCGTCTTCAAAATTCAAGCGCAGTAAAGACGCTGGATCCATTGGAAACTAATCAAAAAAGGGGTTGTTTCTTTAGAAACCGCCCCTTTTTGTATTTTTTCAGTGGGAGAGGTCATAATTTTGATTATTTCACTGTTTCACGACCTCTGACAGGTCGTAATTGACGCTGTTTTGTCCATGTACGACCCGCACTATTGGTTAAATTTCGCTGAAATGCTATATTTACCGGATTATACGGGTCGTATATATGGCTTTGGGTGCTTTTTACGACCTGGAGCAGGTCGTGAAACACTGAGTTTAGTACTTTTTCGACCTAATCAAAAAGCCGCCCCTTGCGAGGCGGCTCTTCATCTTATTCTTTATTCAATTTCAATCAAGCCGTAAGCGCCGTCAGCCCGTTTGTAAACGGTGGCAATCTTGCCGGAGTCGCCATTCTCAAACATATAGAAGTCGTGGCCTAACATATTCATATTCAAGATAGCTTCTTGGACATTCATGGGTTTGACTTCTAACCTTTTTACCCGAACAACCGGATACTCGGCGGGCTCTTCCTCGATTGCGGGTGTGCCTGCTGCCTCCGGAATGGGCTGATGACGTACCTGTGCCAATTTGTTCTTGCACTTCACCAACTGACGCTCCAAAATGTCGATGGCTTTGTCTAAAGCAGCCGTTGCTGCCTTGTCGTCGGAGGTTTCTGCCCTGAGCAGATAGCCCTGATAAGAAAGTGTCAACTCTGCCTTGAAACCGTGTTTCAAATCGGCAATCTTTACCAACACTGTTGTCTTGTTCTCGGGCTCATCGGCAAAATAACGGTGAAACCGTGCCTGGAGCTTCTTCTCCATCTGTTCCATCGTCTTCTCGGGGATCTGGGAATCCTTTACGTTAAACTTTACTAGCATAACCATTCCTCCTCATGTGTAGTTTTTCTGATGGCTATAGTATACCACAATTTGCGCAAAAAAACAAGATGCATACCTTCTATGCATCCTGAACTTAATAATATTGCGGTTCTTCCGAAGGCACCAACATCGTTGCGTCGTCTAATACGTCGGGAAAAAGAACAAACAGCATTCGGAAGAGTCGCCGTCCCCAATTAAATTTCATTATATAATACAAATTTGTCAAAAATTGGTCATAAATAACACAAAAAAACCTTAATTTCAAAAGGTGTTTATTTTTGGGGTAAAATGTAGTAAGATAACCACAGCGCACAGGCGCTATTATACCAAAAGGAGATGTATCAGCGTGGGATGTAATCACGATTGTTCCTCTTGCGGACAGAGCTGCGGCGAGCGGAAAGCTCCCCAGGATTTCCGAGAGAAACCCAACGAACTCAGTAAAATTAAGAAAGTAATCGGTGTTGTATCCGGTAAAGGCGGCGTAGGTAAATCTATGGTCACTTCGCTTTTAGCCGTATCGGCACAAAGAGCAGGCTATAAGACCGCCATTTTAGATGCAGATATTACGGGACCGTCTATCCCTAAAGCCTTCGGCCTTACGGAGAAAGCCACCGGCAGCGATGCAGGAATCTTCCCGGTGAAGACCAAGACCGGCATTGACGTCATGTCCATTAACCTTTTATTAGAAGACGAAACCGATCCCGTTGTATGGAGAGGCCCCGTCATTGCAGGTACCGTAAAGCAGTTCTGGACCGACGTCATTTGGTCCGACGTAGACTATATGTTTGTGGATATGCCGCCCGGAACCGGTGACGTCCCCTTGACTGTCTTCCAGTCCTTGCCGGTAGACGGTATCGTCATCGTCACCAGCCCCCAAGAATTGGTGTCTATGATCGTGGGCAAAGCCGTGAAAATGGCGCAAATGATGAATATCCCCATTTTGGGCATTGTGGAGAATATGAGCTACGTAACTTGTCCCGACTGCGGCAAGAAGATTGCAGTATTCGGAGAGAGCCATTTAGAAGAAGTGGCTGCCCAGTACGGCATTTCCGAAATTTCAAGACTGCCTATGGACTCCAAATTGGCAGGCGCCTGCGACAAGGGTCTCATTGAACTCTTTGAAGGGGACTGGCTCACCAATATGATGGACAAGATTGAGAAGTTATGATGGATACGGCATATATTGAAGCAAAAAAGGTAAAGGCGAAAGAGCTGTTTGAAAGCGGTCTTAACTGCTGCCAGGCGGTGTTTGGTGCCTTTGCAGAAGATTTCGGCATGGATTTGGATACGGCACTTCGCCTGTCTGCATCCTTCGGTGGCGGTTTCGGACGCCTGCGGGAAGTGTGCGGCGCAGTTTCCGGTATGGCACTCACACTGGGGCTATTCAGCGGTTCTTCCGATCCTTCTAATCAGGCAGGTAAAATGGAGAATTATGCCCACGTACAAGCGGTTTGTGCAGATTTCCGTCAGATGAACGGCAGTATCATCTGCAGAGAATTGCTGGCGCTGTCGGAGAATCCGGGAGCGGCGAAGGATACAGTTCCTTCTAACGCATCAGAAAGGACGCCTCAATTCTATAAGAAGCGTCCTTGCAGTGAGTTGGTGTATGAAGCGGCAGGCATTGTAGCTGCCAAGATGGAGGAATTAAAGAATGCCTCCGTCCACGGTTAATACCTGACCGGTAATGAAAGCGGCATCGGCGGATGCCAAGAAATAAATTGCCCGGGCAATATCTTCCGGTGTACCTAAACGGCTGAGCGGCGTTTCGTCTGCAAGGCCGTTTAATGTTTCTTGGGAGAGGATCCCGTTCATATCTGTATCAATGACGCCGGGGGCTACACAGTTTACGGTAATGCCGGAGGGGCCCACTTCTTTGGCGAGGGCCTTGGTAAGACCGATCACGGCGGCTTTGGACGCACTGTAATGGACTTCGCAAGAGGCGCCGGCGACGCCCCACATAGAAGACACGTTTACAATGGCGCCCTTCTTGACGTGAATCATAGCGGGAAGCACTGCTTTGCAACAGGAAAATACGCTGCCGGCATTGGTATCCATCTTTTTTTGGGACTCTTCCCAAGTAATATCGGTAAACAGTTTTTGTTGAGCAATCCCGGCGTTGTTGACCAGTACCGAAGGGGTACCCCATACCACCATGGCGGAGCGAATGAACGTTTCGGCTTCTTTGGGATTGGACACGTCCGCCTGCATAGGCAGGACTTGTACGTGGTATTCTTTCCGTAAGAAAGCCGCCAATTCCTCTGCTTTTTGTTGGGAATGGCAATAGTTTAATACAATATCATAACCATTTTGGGCAAAAACTTTTGCGGTGGCGGCGCCGATTCCACGGGACGCGCCGGTAATAATCACGTATGGCATAGGAAAAGCCTCCTTTGGTTCAGTATAACACGAAATAAGGAGGTTTTGCAATTTGCGGACTTGTATTTCCTGCCATTTTTGTTTACAATAGCAAAAGGAGGCGATCGCAAGTGGCGACTAAGAACCAGAACCGTTTGCCGGAACGAAATGAAATCGAAGATTTATATAAATGGAAATTAGAGGATCTGTTTGAAACGGATGCTCTGTGGGAGCGTGCGTTCTCCCAAGTGGAGAAAGATCTCAAGAAAGTACCAAAGTTCAAAGGAAAATTAATGCAGGGAAAGGGCGAGAAACTGCTTGAAGCCCTGGAATTTCAGCATGCCCTCAGTCTTGCCTTTGAGCGGGTGTACGTGTATGCCCGGATGCGAAGGGACGAAGACAACGGAAAAGCATTTTACCAGAACTTGGCGGCGCGAAGCGAAATGCTGGGCACCAAACTGATGACGGCCTGGTCTTTTTTTGAGCCGGAAGTTTTGGCAGGGGCGGAGAAAATGGCAGCGTTCTTCCAAACGACGCCCAGCCTGGAAAATTATCGCTTTTTGTTAGAAGACTTACTCCGTCAGAAAGCCCACGTGCTTTCCGATCAAGAAGAAGCTTTGCTCTCCGGCGCGGCAGATGCCCTGCAAACCGGGGATAACGTATTTACTATGTTTGAGAATGCAGACGTGCGTTTTCCGTCGATTAAGGACGAAGAGGGGAATAAAACGGAACTGACCATTGGCCGTTTTACCCGCTTCCTCCATAGTTACGACCGAAATGTGCGCCGTCGTGCCTTTAAGGCCCTTTACGCCACCTACGGATCTTACCGCAATACCTTGGCGGCTTGCTATTCGGGCAATGTGCAGACGGATTGGTTCTATGCCCGTACTCGGAAATATGCTTCTTGTTTAGAAGCGAAATTGTCCGGGGGCAATATTCCTGCCGCCGTGTACACCAATTTAATTGATACGGTCCACGATGGCCTACCTGCCCTGAACCAATATTTAGAAATTCGTAAGCGGGCGCTGAACTTGCCTACCCTTCACATGTACGATCTGTACGTGCCCATGGTACAGGTGCCTCATAAGACGTATACCTTCCAAGAGGGGAAGGAAATTGTACTGAAAGCATTGGCTCCCCTGGGTGCCCAGTATATTGAAGATTTGTCCAAGGCTTTCCAGGAAGGTTGGATTGACGTCTATGAGAATCGGGGCAAGACCACAGGTGCCTATTCTTGGGGCAGTTACGGGGTGCATCCCTACGTATTGCTCAACTGGCAGGGAAGATTGGAAGATTTGTTTACCTTGGCCCATGAGTTGGGGCATGCGATGCATTCTTACTATAGCAATCGCACCCAGCCGTACCAATATGCGTCCTATAAGATTTTTGTGGCAGAAGTGGCCTCTACAGTCAATGAGAATTTGCTGATGGCGTACCTGCTTCAAAATTGCGATGACCCGGCTATGGAAACTTATTTAATCAATCATTATTTAGAAGAATTCCGTACAACAGTATACCGACAGACTATGTTTGCGGAATTTGAACAAATTGCCCATCAGGACTGTGAGAAAGGGGTGCCGTTGACGGCAGAGCACCTTTGTAAGCAGTATCTTAAATTAAATCGTAAATATTATGGAGCGTCCGTGAAAGTAGATCAAGAAATCGCCTTGGAATGGGCAAGAATTCCTCATTTCTATTCGGCATTTTACGTATACCAGTACGCAACGGGCTTTTCTTCTGCGGCGTTAATTGCCAATGAAATTCAGGCGGGTGCCGACGGCGCAGTAGACCGCTATTTGCAGTTCTTATCTTCCGGCGGCAGTGATTATCCCATTGAACTCTTGAAAATCGCCGGGGTGGATTTATCCACGCCCAAACCGGTGGAAGCGGCATTGGATATTTTCCGGGCATACGTAAACCGGTTAGAGGAGGCTTTCTGTGAATCATAATTTCAATGGCCTTGTAATTGAAGATCGCCACACTGCAACCCAACCCTTACACTTGCAGAACTTGCAGGTGACGGGAGATTGCTACTTTATGGAAACGGTGGAAGCGGACCGGATTGATATAACCGGTACGGCCCAATTCAGAGAATTTGCCACCTGTGATCGGCTGTGGATTTCGGGAGAGGCTTGTTTTAAGCAAAACTTATTGGCAGAAACCATTCAGGTGCCGGGTGACTTAACCGTGCTTGGTCGCTGTTGGTCGGATGTGGCGGTGTTTGAGCATAAGGGAAATATTCAGGGCGCATTTTCCGCAGGCCGTTTGTTGGTGAAAGGGTCCGGTACCCTGGAAGCAACCCAGAAACTCAAAGGAGATCGGGTAACGATTCAAGGACAATTGTTGGCAAATGAACAGGTTAATTGTCAGGAGTTGGAAATATTATCATGTTTTCCCTCTCGGATTCATGAACTAAACAGTGACCGTGTGACGGTGCGCTACGTAACGCCTCCCGGACAGTTAGAAATGACCTGTACGTCGCCACTCCTTACAGTTACCTTTATGGATGTATCAGAGGCTAATTTGACATATACCCATGTGGAAGAACTCTTCTGCGATTCTGCCGTCATCGGCAAAGGGTGTTATATCCGGGAACTGATTTACCGGAAAGGAATTGAAATCGACAGCGGAGCTGTTGTAGAAAGGCTGTTAAAGGCATGAGAAAAGGAACGTATTTACGTAAAATTATTTTATGCTGTCTACTGGTCCTGTTGGTATTTGCAACAAGCTGTAAATCGGACAAGGCAGAAGATCAATTACTGGGGTCTTGGGACTTCAATCAAGGGGCGGGCGCTTTTTATCCCCAAGCCTATACCTCCCAGCTTTCTAACTTTGCCTGGGATAAAGACGGCGGTATAGACGGCAGTGGCTGTGTCAAAATTGAGAATACGCAGGATAATGATGCCCGTTATATCATTGACGTAGACGTACGTCCCAATACTTATTATAAAATTACAGCGTGGATCAAGACGCAAGGCGTTGTAGAAAGTAGCAGTGCGGTGGGGGGCAATATTTCCGTGCTGAACACATTTGAGTATAGCGGTGGATTTACCGGGGATCAAGATTGGACTCGGGTGGAATTATACGGCGTTACTGCAGACGGTCAGAAAGAAATGAAAGTGTGTTTGCGTTTGGGATTCTATAGTGGCATTTCTACCGGAACTGCGTGGTTTGATAACGTAGAAGTGCAGCAGCTTTCCGCCAAACCCTCCGGTGTGACCGTAGTTTCCTTTAAGAACAGCATGAGCGGTGCCGGCACTTCTAATTACGCAGAGGAAAGTCTGTATTGGGATGCTATGAAAATCGGTGCGCTCCTTACTGTGGTGATGGGTGCAATCTTTATTGTGATGTATCGGTATAGCAGACGGGCAGCCGTGCAGATCATCGTTCCGGCAGAGCGTAAACAGCGCAATCGCCAGTTGTTAAAATGGGTGCTTACCATCATCAGTGCCGGATTGGTACTTCGTTTGATTTTGTCTGTGACGGCGCCTCAGTGTAGTATTGACGTAAACTTGTTCCGATACTGGGGTGAGCGGTGTGCGGAAGACGGCATTGTGAATTTCTACAAAAATGCAGAGAAATACAGTTTGGATTATCCACCCCTTTATATTTACTTCTTGTGGTTCAACACTATTTTAGCAAAAGCCTTGGGCATTACAGGCACTTTGGGTCATACGCTTCTTTTGAAACTGCCTTCTATGTTGGCGGATTGCGTGATTGCATTCTTGATTTACAAAGTTTGTGACCAACGGATGCCCAGAAAATGGGTGTTGTTCTTGGTGAGTGCATGGGTGTTTAATCCCATGGTGCTTTTGGATTCCGCTGCGTGGGGCCAGGTGGACAGCTTGCAAGCGCTGCCTTTGTGCTTGATGTTGTATTTCATTATGAAAGATCGTTTGGTACCGGCTTCCGTGTGCGTTGCTTTTGCGGTTATTTTGAAACCCCAGGGAATCTTCTTGATCCCTATTTTGGGTTTTGCATGGCTGCGCCGATTGATTTGGAATCGTGAAATGGCTGTATGGAAGAAAATCGGCAGCTTGTTTGGCATTCTCAGTTCGTTTGCGGCCACGCTTTCTTTGGTTGCCCTTCCTTTTGGCATTCATCGAGGTGCGGGCTTCTTTAAGTGGATTATAGAACTGTATGTAGGTACTGCCAATGGGTATAAAGGAGCTACTGTAAATGCATACAACTTCTGGTACTTGTTGGGCGAGAACTGGACCAACGATAGCGGAAAATGGCTTTGGGGAATGACCTTCTTCCAGTGGGGCCTTCTGTTTATTGTTGTGGTTTGTTTGTTGGTGGGTGCGCTTTATTTGTTTGGTAAAATGGAGGAGGAAACTCCCTTCTTGTTAGCCGCAGTACTGGTTCTGGCGGTTACCATGTTTGCACCCCGTATGCATGAACGTTATTTCTTCCCGGCCATTCCGTTCTTGTTGCTTGCGGTGATCGGAACGAATAATAAAATTCTTTTGTGGCTTTACGGCGGTATATCCGGCATTAGCTTCTTGTCCGTATTTTCCGTAATGATGGGATTAGAAACCGGCGGCGTTTTGAAAAATGTCGGTGCACCGCAATCTGTGTACGGTTGGTATTATTGGGCAGGAGATGCCATTCATCGAGATTTATTGGCAGCCGGAAATTTGATTTTGTGTATCTTGCTTGTTGCGGTAGCGATTGCATACGTTACGGGTAACGAGACCATTCGAAATAAACGATATGAAATTTGGATGTTGGAGGAAGAAGTCTATGAAGAAATTTCTTTGTTTGAATAAGAAAGCAGGACTCTTTATACTCATAATCTTGATGACGCTGGTCACGTTGGTGGGCTGTAGCGGCAATCAAGCATTGGCAAATGGGGATTTTGAGCAAGGAAGTGGCACTAAGATTACCCAGTGGAGTCAGCGCAATTACCAAAAGGATGTAGGGGACACCGCTTGCACCACGATTTCTTTGGTGGCAGACGGTTACTCCGGCCAGGCGGTGAAAATTGCCAGCAATTCTGCCAATGATGCTCGTATTTATCAGAAACTGGCTGTCAAGAAGAACAGTACCTACAAGGTAACTGCCATGGTTAAGATTGAGGGAACCCTGGTGGGCGGAAATGGTTTTAATATTTCTGCCATTGAAACCTTTGGTCACTCTGAAGCCCTTTATACCACTGACGGCAAATGGCAACAACAGACGGCTTATTTTACCACCGGAGCCAAACAAACTTCTTTGGAACTGAGTTTTGGCCTTGGCGGTTACAGCAATGAGTCTGCCGGTATTGTTTATATTGACGACGTTCAAATTGAGAAAGTATCTAAGGTGCCCGGTGGCGTAGAGCCTTTCTCCGTTGAATCCTATCAGACGCAGAAGAAAGAAGCCGGCAGTGATACGCCCTGGTATTTCCAAGCCTTGTTTATTGTTTTGGTGGTGGGTCTTGTGATGTACGTAATGGCCACCATTATGCGCCACGATGATGAGAAGGTTGCGTTGGGCAAATCTCTTTCGGAGCCCCGGGCGCGCCTGGATAAGAAAGATTATATCGTGCTGGCGGTGCTCACATTGGTATGTGCGTGTACCTCTTTCTATAAGTTGGGAAATGCGGAAGGTGTTAGCTCCCATTGGAAACCGGTTGCTTCCGGTGAATACGTTATTGTAGAGTTCCCGGAGGAAACCAAGATTTCCCGTGTGACGTTGAATCCCAACGTGCCCAATACCAGCAATGCGGCCTATGAAGTTGCTTATGAAAACGCCTCGGGCGAATATCAAGAAGCATTTTCCTTTGATCGAGATGATATCGCTTTCTTTGAATGGCATTTGAAGAACGTGACCTTTACCACGAAACGTGTTCGTGTAACGGTGAAAGTAAGAGGTTTGGGCCTGAATGAAATGGCTTTCTGGGAGAAAGATGCAGAAGGCAACTATACCCTTGTGCCCGTAACTGTGGTGGAAACGTACAGTACGGATGAAACCAATCCCCATACGCCGGACAAGCTCTTTGACGAACAGGATCTGGCACAGGCTTACCGGACGTTCGAGAACGGTACGTATTTTGATGAAATTTACTTCCCCAGAACGGCCTATGAGCATATGAATGGCCTGCCCATCTATGAAGTGACCCATCCGCCTCTTGGAAAGACCATTATTTCCATTGGTATTTCCCTGTTCGGCATGAATCCGTTTGGTTGGCGTTTTATGGGTACGCTTTTGGGCGTATGCTTGGTGCCCATTATGTATCTGCTTGCATTTAAGTTATTTAAGAAGCGGGGTTATGCGTTTATTGCGGCTTTCCTGCTGATGACCGACTTTATGCGGACGACACAAACCAGATTGGCGACTATTGATACGTATTCCGTATTCTTTATTTTGCTGATGTACTACTTTATGTACGATTATTTCTCCCAGCGGTCTTACGACCGTCCTTTCTGGAAAGGGATGGTTTCTTTGGGCCTTTCCGGTCTGTGCTTCGGTTTGGGTGCGGCGGCAAAATGGACCAGTATTTATGCGGGCGTCGGTCTTGCGGTACTGTTCTTTATGGCGAAGATTGCAGAAAGTATGGATGTGTCCTCCGGTCGGTATAAAATTCCTGCCGGTAAGAAGTCCTGGTTCGTGGGGAATTTCATTCCCACTTGCTTGATGTGCGTGGTCTTCTTTGTGATTATTCCGCTGACTATTTACGTTTTGTCCTATATTCCGTATATGGCCTCCAATCCGGATAAGTCCTTGATTGAAATTGTGCTGGATAATCAGGAGTATATGTATAACTATCATGCGAATTTGAATGCAACCCATTCCTACCAGTCTTCTTGGTATTCCTGGATTATAGATGGCCGTCCTATTTACTATTATTCCAGCGCTTCTGCCGGGCTTCCTGCCGGCATCCGGGCATCTGTTGTTTCCATGGGTAATCCGGCCATTTGGTGGACCGGTCTTGCTTGTATCATTCCGGCTTTGTACTTTGCTTGGAAACGAAAAGAGAAAATGATGCTGGTTGTATTCCTTGGATACGCTTGTCAGTTGTTCCCCTGGATTTTGGTAACCCGGTGTACGTTTATTTATCACTATTTTACCGCTGTACCGTTCCTGATTTTGATGATTGTATACGTGATTAAATGTCTGTATGAAGACAAAGTGATTAACCGTTGGGTGATCGGAGGATACTTGCTTCTGGTTTTGGTTTTGTATGTTCTGTTCTATCCGGTGATGGTGGGAATTCCTGTGAAAGAAGCCTATATTGACGGACTTCGCTGGTTCTCCACCTGGTCCTTCTGATGCAAGTATAGAAAGGCGGAGACGCATTTATGAAGAAAATTGCAGTCGTTACAGGAGCTTCCAGCGGTATGGGTCGTCTTTTTGCGGAAACTTTATCCAGTTCCGGAAAAGAGTTGGATGAAGTTTGGGTAATTGCAAGACGGAAAGACCGTTTGGAGGAATTGAAAACCATTTTACCTGCACGGCCCCTCTCCCTTGACCTGACGAATCCCGGCGATTTGGCAAAATACGAAGCACTTTTGAAAGAAGAACAGCCCCAAGTGTTGTTGCTCATCAATGCTAGTGGCTTTGGTAAGTTCCGGGCCACGGTGGAGTTGCCTTTGGAAGAAAATTTCGGTATGGTGGACTTAAATTGTAAAGCGCTGATGGCCATGTGCCAGATGACCATTCCTTATATGCCTGCCGATTCCAATATTATCAATATTGCTTCTGTAGCGGCGTTCCAACCGGTGCCGTATATCAACGTATATGCGGCGTCAAAAGCTTTTGTGCTGAGTTACAGCCGGGGCTTGTACTGTGAGTTGAAACCGAAAGGGATTACGGTGACGGCGGTGTGTCCTTTCTGGACCAAAACGGAATTCTTTAACCGGGCGGTGGCGGCCGATCAGGATGCTGTTGTAAAGAAATATACCGCGATGTATATGCCGGAACAGATTATTAAACGTGCGTGGCGAGATATGAAGAAGGGCCGCCAAGTGAGCAAATTTGGATTTGTGGCCCGCTTCCAGGCGATCTTGGCTAAAATACTGCCCCATCGTTTCGTGATGTGGTACTGGATGAAGCAGCAAAAGTTATAATTTTTTGTGAATATCCATATTTTTATGTTGACAAATGACACATTGTTTTGTATTATTGAAAAGCAGTTAGCCGCTGCTAACTGAAAGTTTATACATAACAAGGTGACAGGAAATGACATTATTACAGGCAGAGGAAGGCAGAGAATATATCATCCGGGAAATGCATACCCGGGATGATGAATTGGATGCATTCCTTTTTTCTTTAGGATGCTACGTAGGAGAGCCCATTACGGTCATTGCCCATTTAAGAGGTAGCTGCGTGGTTTCCATTAAAGATGGCCGATACAGTATTGATAATCAATTGGCTGCCTTGATGATAGTGGAATAAGAGATTTTTAAAGGAGCAAGGTTTCATGAGAATTGCTTTGGCGGGCAATCCCAATAGCGGTAAGACGACCATGTATAATGCCCTCACCGGTCGGAATGAGAAGGTGGGCAACTGGGCCGGTGTTACGGTAGAGAAGAAGGAAAGTGCCATTAAGAAAAGTTATACCGGTCTGGATGAACGGATTGTAGCCGTGGATCTTCCCGGTGCATACTCTATGTCTCCTTTCACCTCCGAAGAAAGTGTTACCAGTACCTATATTCAAAATGAACGTCCCGACGTGATGATTAACATTGTGGACGCCACCAATTTGTCCAGAAGTTTGTTCTTTACCACTCAGTTGTTGGAGTTGGGGATTCCCATGGTGGTGGCTTTAAATAAAGCGGATATTAACGAGAAGAAAGACACCCATATTGATCTTGCGCAGTTATCGGTAGCTTTGGGGTGTCCTGTGCTGGAAACAGTTTCCACTTCCAACGAGGGTTTGAAGGCCGTTGTGGCGCAAGCGATGGCGCTTCGGGGAACGACCCAGAAGGCACCTTTTGATCAAGGGGCTGTCGATTTGTCCAACAAGGCACAAGTGGTGGCGGCTGACAAGCGACGCTTTGCATTTGTCAATGAAATTGTGAAGCGTGTGGAAAGCAGAAAAGTTTTTACCCGCCAGCGTAATTTCCAAGATAAGATTGACCGGGTGCTGACCAATCATTGGGCTGGTATTCCCATTTTCGCCCTTGTGATGTTCTTGGTGTTCTGGATTTCCCAGGCGGGGCCCGGCGTGTGGATTGCAGACGGTTTGACGGCCGTGCTGGAAGCGTTCCAAGAGTGGGTAGGTTCCTTCTTCCAAAACGTACCGGAAATTGTATATGCCTTATTGATTGATGGCGTGCTGGGTGGTGCGATTGCAGTGCTGGGCTTCTTGCCTTTAGTGATGGTGATGTACTTCTTGATTGCACTGCTGGAGGATTGCGGCTATATGGCTCGCGTGTCTGTGGTGCTGGATCCTATTTTTAAGAAAATCGGACTTTCCGGTAAGTCGGTCATTGCCTTTGTTATCGGTACCGGCTGCGCGGTGCCCGGTGTTATGGCGTGCCGTACCATTCGGAATGAGCGGGAGCGACGTGCCACGGCGATGCTGGCGCCCTTTATGCCTTGCGGTGCGAAATTGCCGGTGATTGCGCTGATTGCGGGCGCATTCTTCAAAAAGGCTTCTTGGGTAGGTCCTTTGATGTATTTCGCAGCTATCGTCATTATTTATTTCTGCGCATTGATTATCAATAAGATTACGGGCTATGATGCCAAGAAATCTTTCTTTATTATTGAACTTCCGGAGTATAAAATGCCCAGTTTGTGGCGGGCGACTCAGTCCATGTGCAGCCGCGGATGGTCCTTTATTGTAAAGGCGGCGACCATTATCTTACTGTGCAATACGGTGGTGCAGGTGATGCAGTCGTTCACGTGGAGTTTCGGCGTAGCAGAGACGGCGGATGCCTCGATTCTGGCTTCTGTGGCGGCACCTTTTGCCTACGTGCTGGTGCCGGTATTAGGTGTGTTGTCCTGGCAAATGGCGGCGGCGACCATTACAGGCTTTATTGCAAAAGAGAATGTGGTGGGCACCTTGGCAGTTTGCTTTGCGGTGGCGAATCTGGATGCGGGTACGCTTGGCATCGGCAGAGCGGCAGCCCTTGCATTTTTAATGCTGAATTTATTTACACCGCCGTGCTTTGCGGCTATCGGCGCTATGAGAGCCGAGATGAAGAGTACCCGCTGGCTTTTGGGCGGCATCGGTCTTCAATTGGGCGTGGGCTACACAGTGGGTTTCCTGGCGTATCAGATTGGTACGTTGGTGGGCCACGGTCACGTGGGTGTAGGTTTTGTGCCCGGCTTGATCGGCGTATTGGTCATTTGGGGAATTGTGGCGGCTTTGTGCATCCGTGCTTCTCGTAAGTTTGCGAAGGAGGGATAACTTATGTGGGAAACGATAGCGGTGATCGGCATTGTGCTGTTGATTGTAGGGGGTGCGTTGTTCTACGTCATTCGTTCTAAACGGCGTGGGGTAAAATGCATCGGTTGTCCTCACGCAAAGGATTGTGCTTCTTGTAAATGTAAACGATAGTGGTTTGGAAAATGGATGCCGGGCATCCATTTTTTTATGGTGTAATAGGACAGCTTCTATCAATATTTCTTGACAGTATGAGGGAAATAAATTATCATAACAATGTGTGTTTTTATGGGCAAAGGAGGGTTTTTATGGGCAAAGGGAAGATGGTGATTTGCACGATTCTGTTGCTATGCACTATGTGTTTTTTTAGTGGATGCCAGGAACGGACCGGCACCCCGGAAGAAAGTCCTTATTATGCATTCCAAGGTGTGCGGATTGGCACTGCTTTTGGGGATGCACAAGACGTTTTTGGCGCCTATGAAAATCGAATTGCCGAGGACGCACACCTTGTCCAATATCTGTATGCCCACTTTTTTGTTATAACTGCGCAAAAGGGTGATGGAGAAGAAATTACCACCATTGTTCTTCGCAGCAATGCGGTTGGAACAGAGGAAGGTGTTTCTATTGGCGACGGGCGTGAGAAAGTTATAGAAACGTATGGCGCGGACTTTACGGAAGAACAAGGTCAGATGACTTATGTTAAGCAAGACACCGCACTTACGTTTTTGGTAGACGAAGAAGGCATTGTGCTGTCCATTACGTACAGCCGGATTGCTGAAGAATAAAGAAGGAAAGAATGGAAGGATGCTAACGTTATCCCAGCGCACGGAAGGTGCAGAGAAAATTATAAATACTTTAGCATTGAACCCGGAGGATATTGTACTGTTTGCTCTGGCGGATTTGAATGCGCGCTATGACGAGCAGGAAACTGTGCTGGTTGCTACGAAAGAAAACTTGTTCATTTCGGATGGCAAACAAACCAAAACCTATGCATTGACGGACTTGCAAAAGCCGACCATCGAGGAGAAAATCGGTACCTGTGCTTTGGTGGCAGAATACCAAGGAAAGAAACGGGTGTTGGCCACGATGACCAACAGTCGCAAACAAGAATGCAGACTGTTTGTGAAGTATCTCCATATGCAGATGGATAAAGGGGAAATTACGGTAGACGAGAAAGACTTTCGGCAGGAACAATTCTGCCCGAAATGTCATCGCCGATATCCGGACCCCAACCGAAAAGTATGTCCGGATTGTATGGATAAAGCCAGTATCGTGGGTCGATTCTTAACATTGGCCAAGAAATTCAAGGGCCAGATTGCGCTTGCTTTAGCGGCTATGGCCATTACCAGTGTACTGGGCATTGTATCTCCTTATTTATCCACGTCTTTCTTCTATGATCAGGTGTTGGATATTCGAGGTACCTTCTACGGTGACCTTTTGTTTGTAGTGACCTTGATGCTGACGACACAAATCGTTACCATCTTGCTTACTATGTTCAGTGATATTATTACGGCCAAAGTATCGGCCAAGATTATTTATGATTTAAAGTGTACCATTTTCGACAGTATTCGCCGTCTGTCCATGCGCTTCTTTACAGGCCGGCAGACCGGCGGTTTAATGACACAGATCAACAGTGACTCCAACGGGATTTATTGGTTCTTTGTCAACGGTTTCCCCACGTTCTTCTCCAGCATTATTCAAGTGGTGGCGGTATTCATTTTGATGATGGCCATTGACATACCGCTGGCAATCGTGTCTCTCCTTCCGCTGCCATTTTACCTGTATGCCGTAGCGCGCGTAATCAAACACCAACGGTGGCTGCACGCCAGAAGCTACGCACGCAATCGGTCTATGAACAGTGTGCTGTCCGATTCTTTGAACGGCGTTCGCGTGGTTAAGGCCTTTGCCAGAGAGAAGGAGGAAACCCACCGCTTCAATCACTATTCCGAGCAAGCGTCGGAGATGACCAAGAAAATCACCTATTATCACAATACCCGCTTCCCCGGATTAAATTTGCTGATTTATCTCTCTACCCTCATTGTGTGGAGTGTAGGCGGTTGGATGGCCATGAAAGGGCAGATTACATACGGTACGCTGATGGTATTTATTTCTTACGTAGGCATTTTAAACGGACCCATGTTCAGTTTTGTGAATATGTCCGATGCTTTTACCCGCTGTGTGAACGGTATGCAACGGTTGTTTGAAATTGCAGATGCCTCTCCCGATGTGCTGGAGTCGGAGCATCCTGTGGCGATGCCTGAAATTCGAGGCGAAGTAGAATTTCGGAACGTGGATTTCTCCTATGAGAAAGGTCGAAAGACGTTGGAGGGAATTTCTTTCAAGATTGAGGCGGGACACAGTTTGGGTATTGTGGGACATTCCGGTGCGGGGAAAAGCACTTTGGCCAACCTCTTGATTCGTCTGTACGACGTAGATTCCGGCGGCATTTATATTGACGGCATGAATGTTAAGGATATGGCCTTTGAGGATTTAAGACGCTGTGTTTCCATTGTATCCCAAGAGACGTATTTGTTTGCCGGTACGGTGCTGGAGAATATTGCCTATGCCAATCCGGAAGCGTCCAAAGAAGACGTGATTCATGCGGCGCGTATTGCCGGTGCCCATGATTTTATTATGCGACTGCCCAATGGGTACCAGACCAAGATTGGCTTTGGATATCAGGATTTGTCCGGCGGTGAGCGGCAACGCGTTTCCATTGCCCGCGCTATTTTGAAGAATCCCAAGATTTTGATTTTGGATGAGGCAACGGCGGCCATGGATACGGCTACAGAGCGAACCATTCAGGAGGCGCTGGAGCGGCTTTCGGAGAATCGTACCACGATTATGATTGCCCACCGGCTTTCCACCTTGCGGAATGCAGATAGTTTGATTGTCATTGAGAAGGGTAAAATGCCGGAAACAGGCACCCACGTAGAGCTTTTGAAGCAAAAAGGAATTTATTACCGGTTATATCAACTGCAGTTAAGTGCATTGAAGAATATCGGTGTGGAGGAGTAAGCAGATGAACGAGCAGAAGAAAGACGGATTGTCCGGTATTGTGGATTTAATTTGGCTGAATCAAGCAAATGCTTCTTTCAAAGAGGAAGAGGGTTTCTTGTCTATGGATTTGGACGGCACCCATTATGATCGGGTACTGCTCAGTCGGTGCTTTCCCTTTGATGAACCGGAAACCCATATTTCCGTTACCGATTGTGATTTGAAAGAATTGGGCATGATTCGGGATTTGCAGGATCTTTCGGAAGAAAGCCGGGAGGCGTGCCGATTGGAGTTGGCAAGAAAATATTTTACCCGGGAGATTTTGTCCATTGAGAAGATTAAAGAGCGGTACGGCTTCACTCACTGGGAAGTGACGCTGGCAAGCGGCAAGAAAACGTTCTCTGTGCAGGATACCTACCGTGCCATTACCAAAATCACGTCCGATCATTTGTTGATTTATGATGTGGACGGCAATGTGTATGAAATTAAGAGTGTGGATGCACTTCCCCATAGAAGTTATCGCCACTTGGAATTGTATTTGTAAGGAGGCTGCGTCTTGAAGAAGGCAGGGAATGAAATTCAATATAACCTGACCCTGAGCGGCGCCTTTTGCAATGGCCGGGTGGATGTGACCCGGGACGTTTTGATGTGCTACGAAGAAGATGCGTGTGTACGTACGCTCCCTTTCTCTCAGGTGCAGGCATTCTTGTTGCGGGGGGAAAATGGCAGTGTTTCTTTAGAGTACACCGATTTGGAGGGGAAAGCCCGGATTTTGTGCCGTGGCACCATGGAATGTCGCAATTTGTTTGCAGAAGCGGTACGCCAGTTGAATCTGTATAAGAAGAATGGGGATTTTCCCGAGGATTTACAGGCGGCGAACAATATGAAATGTCCCAAGTGCGGGGCGAAATTACCTCGGCCCGACGGCGTTTGTATGAAATGCGTGGACAAAAAGAAAATATTTGTTCGTTTTGTGCAGTTGGCTTTGCCTTATAAGAAATATTTATTCGGATCCGTATTCTTTTTCTTTATTACAGCGGCCATTGGTTTGCTGGGGCCTTATGTCAGTAAGATTTTGGTGGATGATTATATCCGTAATGCAGAAATGCAATCGCTTATTCTATCCACACCCGGCAAGGTGGCGGTTGGATTTGTCTCTGTGTTGCTGGCGATGTTGGGTGTCAATTTGCTGAATGAGGGCGTCTGCGTGCTTCGTAATATTACCATTATGGAAGCGGCCGTGCGGATTTCCGTACGCCTTCGGGATGATGTTTTTGCGAAAGTTCACGGGATGTCTCTTTCTCAAATTTCCCGCAGAACGGCCGGAGAATTGATTCAGCGCGTAGGCCAGGATACCCAGGATGTGCAGAATTTCATTGTCTATGAAATTCCCAATGTATTTGGTCAGTTGCTTTCTCTGATTGCCATCGGCAGTGTGATGCTGGTTTATGACTGGCGACTGTTTTTAATTGTGGTATTACCTATGCCCATTGCTATGGCGGCTATGCGTGGCTTCCATCATAAAGTGCGGAAACTCTACGGGCAACAATGGCGGGCAGGTAGCCGAGCGGGAAACGTATTGTTTGATATTTTCTCCGGCATTCGTGTGGTAAAGTCTTACGGCACGGAAGCAAGGGAGTCGGATCGATACGCAAAAGCGGCGGGCGAAGAACGGCAGATTGCTGTGCGGAACGAGGTTTTCTGGGCGAAAGTATCGCCGTTTATTCGTTTCTCCTTGACGCTGGGTACGTATTTCTTGTTGTACTATACCGGTAAGAGAATATTAGGTGGCGAGATGACCGTGGGTGAAGCTACCATGTTTACGGCGTACGTGTCCTTTATTTATGGTCCTATTCGGTGGCTTACACAAATTCCTACGGTACTGGCACGGGCTGTAACGGCATTGGTTCGTTTGTTCGACGTGCTGGATGAAACACCGGAGGTGGCAGACACGGAAGCGGCTGTGGATCTGGATATTCAAGGAACTATTACGTTTGATCACGTTTCTTTCGGTTATGATAAGACCATGGAAGTGCTGAAGGATATTTCTTTTGAAATTCATCCCGGCGAGATGATTGGTTTGGTGGGTCATTCCGGCGTAGGTAAATCTACGTTGATTAACTTGGTGATGCGTTTATATGACGTGACGGAAGGCGCCATTTACATTGACGGCAAGGACATTCGCTCTATTTCCCAAGAATCCATCCGTTCCCAAGTGGGTGCTGTACTGCAGGAAACTTTCTTGTTTGCAGGAACAGTGTATGATAATTTGCTGTATGCAAAACCAACGGCTACGCGAGATGAAATTATTCGCAGTGCCAAGATTGCAGGCGCCCATGAGTTTATTTGTAAACTGCCTCAGGGTTATCAAACCAGAGTGGGGGAGAAAGGCCAGACGTTATCCGGCGGTGAACGGCAACGAATTGCCATTGCAAGAGCACTATTGCGAGATCCGAAAATTTTGATTTTGGATGAAGCTACGGCGTCTTTGGATACGGAAACGGAGAAACAGATTCAAGAGGCGCTTCAGTTGTTAATTCAAGACAGAACGACTATTGCCATTGCCCACAGACTTTCCACCCTGCGGAATGCCACACGAATCTTTGTGTTGGACAAAGGCGGTCTTGCGGAAACGGGCACTCATGAAGAACTGCTGGCGAAGAAAGGTATTTATCACGATTTAGTGATGGCGCAAAGAAGTATGTCCCGTATGGGAGGAGGTAAATCAAATGCAACATAATCAGAAAGATCCTACGCCATTGAAAGGCGTAAAATATTTCCTGCTGGATATGGATGGCACCATTTATCTGGACACATCCTTGTTCGACGGTACGCTGGATTTCTTAGAGACCTTGCAGGCGCAGGGGAAGAAGGCGGTGTATATCACCAATAATTCTTCAAAAAATACACAGGCGTATGTGGAGAAATTAGCGAAATTAGGCATTGCTGCCGGAGAAGACGATTTCTGTACTTCGGTCAATGCCACTATTTTCCATTTGAACAAAGTAAAGCCCGGCGCTCGTTTAGTGGTACTGGGGACCCCGGCTCTGATCACGGCTTTTCGTGAAGCCGGTTTTGAGATTGTGGAAGAATATACCCAGGATCCCGCCCGTAGACCAGATTTTGCAATCTTAGGTTTTGATACGACGTTGGAATATAGCCGTCTTTGTGTTTTCTGCGATTATTTAGCAGACGGCGTACCTTATTGGGCAACCCATCCGGATATGGTTTGTCCCATGAAAGAGGGACGCTTTATTCCGGATGCCGGTTCGTTTATGTTGATGATTGAAGGCGCTACCGGTCGGAAGCCATCTTTCGTTGCAGGCAAGCCTAATCCCAGTATGGTGGAAATGGTTTTGGAGAAGATGGGCCTTGACCACAGCGAAGTTGCGGTGATGGGTGACCGTTTGCACACCGACATTATGTGCGCCAAGAATGCAGGGGTCCATTCCATTTGCGTACTCTCCGGAGAGGCGACCCTGGCAGATATCGCCGCTTTGCCGGAATCTGAGAAACCGGATTACGTGTTCGACAGCATTAAAGACGTATACGAGTTGATTCGATAAGGAGTTTATATGGGATTTTGGTTTATATTTCTCTGCGATTTAGCGATTCCCGTCACGTTGTTGATTGCAGGCATCGTGATGTGGAAGCATCCGCCTAAACAAATCAACGGCATTGTGGGGTATCGTTCTGCTCGCTCTATGCAGAATATGGACACGTGGAAATTTGCTCAAGCCTATTGCGGCAAATTTTGCTGGAAGACGGGGCTGGCGCTTGCGGTTCCTACGCTGATTGCCCACATTCCATTTTACCAAAGCCCCGAAGAAACGTTGGAAGTACTCAGTATGATCCTGCTGCTCGTTCAAATTATTGTTGTGTTTATCCCCGTTTTGTTGACGGAACGGGCACTGCGAAAGACATTTCGCGAAGATGGTACTAAACGATAAAATTTTTTATAAAAAGGAGTCTATTGTGAAAGCAAAAAAAATATCTCTTACAATTATTTTCCTTGTGGCTACGCTGATTGCGTATGCGGTTGCAACGGTATTTTGTTGCTACACCACAAAGCCGGCAATTGAAACCGGTGAATTCCCTTTCGCCATTACGTATGAATACAAAGGCGAAACCAAAACCCTTTCAGGTGTTTTCGTATGTACGTATGACGGCTCTACCACCATTCATGGTGTGCATGAGCGATATTGGGACGAGGAAGTTCGGTACGATAACCCGGCTGGTTTGGAATATCCGCACATCATTGACCAAAATGAGGAACTGCAAACGTCGCTTTCTGTTCAGCCTAATATGATGTCCGGTTACTTTATGGGAGATCCTTTGTTTGAGGATCTCTATGCCGACGAGGATATTGCATACGCAGCGCCCTATATCCAGTATTACGATTATAAGAACGACATTTCGTTAAATGAAGAAAACCAAGATGAAATTCTGGCGTCCATTGGTTTTAAAGTTGTGGACTTTACCTATGGAGAACCCATTGAGAACAGTTTCTCCTTCTCGGGTGTTCGGTACGAAGCAGACAATCTGTTTATCTTTGTCATGATTTCTCTTGCGTTCCTTGTCCTTTGCTTGATTTTCGTGCGCAAGGATAAGGCTTGTTCGTACAGGGGATTGGATAGAGTGGGCATTGTGCTGAACTTCCTTGTGGGCTTTCTGGCTGTGCCGTTTATCACGATTGTTTGTTTCTTATTCGGCCTTGTGGAAAGCGACGTGGAACTGGTGAATCAAATTACGTACAACATTCCTTCCGTAACAATCTTGTGCCTTGCACTGTCCATCGCATTCCGTCGCAAAGGCTTTACGAAGACAGGTTTCTTTGTGCAGTTTGGTGGAATTGCTCTTTTCGTACTGATTCTGATGCTGCCACTGTTTGTTGATTGTTTATAATTGTTTTGCGGTAAACAAAATACGGTGTCTCCCGTTTCTCGGGAGGCACCGTATTCTTTGTTTATAACTTTATGCTGCTTATGCGGGCAAAGCCACTTTCGTCAATTCACTGTACGCATCGGTTTCACTGTCGTAGGTGGAAACTTTCAATCCGCCGGCATATACGTAAACCGCATCTTCGGCAAGGCTGATGCCGATGGAAGATGTTACGCTGCCGATGGCTACTTCGGTACCCATTAAGTAATCCTTGTCGGTACCCACATAAAGTGTTCCTTCGGAAACCACAAAAATGTTGCCGTCCAATACGTTGATATATTGTGCTTTCCGCTTACTCAACGTATCTTTCATGGAGCCGTCGCCGGAACGACGAACGATACCGCTGTCAGAAACAGTATAAAGGTAAGAACCGTCTACGCAGAAGTGGGTTACACTTTCAGAAAGAATTTCCGTTTCGTACTCATCCACACCGGGCACAGGCGTTGCTGTGGCAGTTGCGGTAGCGGAAGGTGTGGCGGTAGGTGTTGCAGACGGATCTGCAGTGGGTGTCGCAGTACTTGCGGGACGCGCTACCGTAGATAACAGATAGATGGAGCCGTCCTCATGCTGGGCAAAAATACTGGAGCCGTATACGCAAAGTGCTTTGTAGCTCTCTTGGCTCAGCACGGTATAAGATTCTTCAATCAAGGACATCTTGCCTACGTGGCCATCGCCGTCAATAAAGAACAACAGTTCGCCTCGTACTGCAATGGTCTTATAGTCCCCTTCTTTATAAACTTTCTTCTCGGGGAGTGTTTCGGTAAAAGGTGTTTCGCTATATACAGGACCATCGGTGAAATAACAGATGTTCCCATCTGCATCCAAGAAGAACACGGTGTACGCATACGCCTTCGCGTCACTTGCGTAGGTGAAAGGATCCGAAATGGCATTCAAGCAAAAAGCATTGCTTTGTACTAATTTCTTGGTTTCCTCTCCAACCTTTACATAAATATAAGGAGTCGCATCTTCTCCCGCAGAAACGAAATACAACCGATCGTCAATTTCTGCGATGCAGGGATTGTTGGAAAAGTTTCCGTAGGTGTTGCCCACGTCTGTCAGTTTCGGGGTGGACGGCGCCGGTGTACTGCTTACCGAAGTCGACGGCTGGCCACTGCTTTGATTCATAAATTGGAACCAGTCGGGACGGATGGTGCGCAGTAAAATGAAAATCATAATCAAAACGATCACTGCGGTAAAACCAATGGTAATATAATCCATTACGGTCAGTTTGTATGATTTGATCTTGATCTTCTTAGGTTGCTTGTTCTGATCTTCCTTTGGAAGCGTTTCTTTGCTCATAAGGACATGTTCCTTTCTGTGTTAGTATCCATAAAACACTTCTATAATATAACATATTGTAAAAAGATTTGTTATGAAAATGTGACATTTTTCGAAGTTTTGGGCAAGGTGCATAAAAAAGAGCGGTTTGATGTCATTGTTTTTTTACTTTTATTTGGACGACTTTTGTGGTATCATAATAGCCATAGTGAATGTGCAGAGTAATCAATCTGCCGATACATATTAAATTGCAGGAGGTATATATACTACATGGCAAGTGTTAAACTGAAGAACATTTACAAGAAATACCCCGGCGGCGTTACAGCCGTAAACGACTTCAATTTGGATATTGAAGATAAGGAGTTCGTTGTATTGGTAGGTCCTTCCGGTTGCGGAAAGTCCACCACACTCCGTATGGTTGCAGGTCTTGAGGAAATCACTTCCGGTGAATTGCTCATCGACGGCAAGCTGGTAAACGATATCGCTCCCAAGGATCGTGATATCGCCATGGTATTCCAGAACTACGCTTTGTATCCTCACATGACCGTGTTTGAGAACATGGCATTCGGTTTGAAGCTGAGAAAGACCCCTAAGGGTGAGATTAAGAAGAGAGTAGCAGAAGCGGCTCGTATTTTGGAAATTGAGCATTTGCTTGACCGTTCCATTAAGGCTTTGTCCGGTGGTCAGCGTCAGAGAGTAGCGCTTGGTCGTGCGATCGTTCGTGAGCCTAAAGTATTCTTGATGGACGAACCTTTGTCTAACTTGGACGCTAAGCTCCGTGCACAGATGCGTACAGAGATTATTAAGCTTCACCAGAAACTCCAGACAACCGTTATTTACGTAACCCACGACCAGACCGAGGCTATGACCATGGGTTCCAGAATCGTAGTTATGAAAGACGGCTACATTCAGCAGGTAGACAGCCCGCAACGTTTGTACGAGAAACCCGTAAATATGTTCGTTGCAGGTTTCATGGGCAGCCCTCAAATGAACTTTGTAAACTGCCGTGTTGAGAAGGAAGATGACGCTGTTCAGCTTCGTATTGAGCGTTGGACCATCAAGATGCCTGAAGCAAAGGGTAAAGTTCTTGAAGAGATGGGCTACATTGGCAAGGAAGTTGTTATGGGTGTTCGTTCTGAGCACGTACATGACGAGGCTATGTACCTTGAAATGTATCCGGATTCTCAAATCGAGTCCAAGATCGACGTTGTTGAGCTTTTGGGTGCAGAGTCCTTGCTTTACATGATGCTTGGTTCTTCTATCTTCATTGCACGTGTTAAGCCTCGCGCTAACTTGTACTCCGGAGATACGATGCGCTTTGCAATCAACCCCAACAAGGTTCACGTATTCGACAAGGAAACCGAGAACACCATTATTAACTAATTTAAGTTGATAGCGATTTCGGTTGGACTGAAATGAAACAAGAGCTTCGGAACAGCCTGTTCTGAAGCTCTTTTTGCCAATAAAGGAGATAGATTTTATGAGAATTATTGATAAGATCGTTGCAAAGCAAAATGACTTACGGGGAAACCGTCAACCGGTCATAGCATTCTTAGGAGATAGCGTAACCCAAGGTTGCTTTGAAATTTACGTAGAGCAAGGTCAGCTTCTGACTGCATTCCGTTCGGAAGATGGTTATGTAGCCAATGTAAAGAAGATTCTGGGATTGCTTTATCCAGCGGCACCTGTCAGCATCATCAATGCCGGCATTTCCGGTCAAAATGCAGAACTTGGTTTAGAGCGTTTGGAGAGAGACGTGCTCAGCTACAAGCCTGATTTGGTGGTTGTTTGCTTCGGCCTTAATGACTCCGCGGAGGGAGCAGAACGACTTTCTGCTTATGAGACTGCATTAACAGAAATTTTTACCCGCATCCAAGAAACGGGCGCGGAAGTAATCTTTATGACCCCCAACACTCGCTCTGACTACGAAGATTATCACAACGATAATGCGGTGATTGAACAAGTCATTCGCACCGTTAGCCAAGGGGAACGTGACGGCCTTCTTCGTATGTTCTTAGACAGTGCACGCAGAATTGCGGGAGAGAAGAATATTCCTGTTTGCGATTGCCACGCTTTGTGGGAATTGATGCGCAATCGCGGTGTGAACACCAATAAATTGTTATCTAACGAAGTAAACCATCCTACCAAGGAACTTCATTGGATGTTTGCGTACGAGTTGGTACGTACGATGTTGGAGCGCTAAGGTCCTTACCTAAAAAGCATATTGTGTTTTTAGGGTAAAAAAGGTATACTATTATTATCTGTATTTCATGATGCACACAACCTTCAGGCGGCAACCGAAACGAGGGAAGGAGTGAAGAATGGAAAGCAGAACAATGAAGACACTCCCGGAGGGGCTTCGTCCGTATGAACGATTGGAAGCTTATGGTCCGGAAACGTTGTCGGATACAGAGCTGATTGCGATTTTGCTCAAAAGCGGCAATCGGAATCGGAATGCTGTGGAGGTGGCTCAAGATGTACTCACCAGAAGTGAGGGGTTATACGGATTGGGCGAGCTTAGTGTCAAGGCGTTGACGGAAATTTCCGGCGTGGGTGCAGTGAAAGCAATCACCTTGCTGGCTGCTTTTGAACTGGGCAGACGAATTTCTAAAGGGGAACAGGGCAAGAAGACCAAAATTAGTAGTATTGAACAGTTGGCATCCCTGTATGCGCCTGTGATGCACTTACCGCAAGAACATTTTAAAGTGGTTTTGCTGGACCGAAAGTGGCAGATTTTGAAAGATGTGACCGTTTCGGTAGGCACGGTGGACAAGGCGATTGTACATCCCAGAGAGGTTTTTTCGCCGGCGGTAGTCAATCGGGCATCGGGTGTTGTGGTCATGCATAATCACCCAAGCGGCGATTGTACCCCCAGCCAAGCGGATCGGGATACTACAAGAAGGTTATCTGCGGCGGGCAATATTTTGGGTATTGTACTGGCAGATCATATTATTTACGGAAGAGACCGGTATTACAGCTTTTTCTTAGAAGGAGATTTGGAGGAGCTGCGGTCAGAATAGGGAAGGTTGAGCGTATATGGCAAGAGATATCGGAATTGATTTAGGTACTGCGAATACACTGGTACACATGAATGGGAAGGGAATTATTATCCGTGAGCCATCTGTTGTAGCGGTAAACAAGAACACCAATGAGGTTTTGGCGGTAGGTAATGCGGCTAAATTGATGATTGGTCGTACCCCGGGTAGTATTGTGGCCATTCGTCCTTTGAAAGACGGTGTTATTGCAGACTTTGATATAACGGAGCAGATGCTTCGCCATATTATTCGTAAAGCCATGGCTTCTGCAGGGTTTGGTAAGCCGAATTTGCTCATTTGTGTGCCGTCCGGTGTAACCGAGGTTGAGTATATGGCCGTAGAAGAAGCAGCAGAGAAAGCCGGTGCCAGAAAGCGTCCGGTATTGTTTGAGGAGCCTATTTTAGCGGCAATCGGTGCGGGTCTTCCCATTGAAGAAGCGACCGGCTGCATGATCGTAGATATTGGCGGCGGTACCAGTGAAGTGGCTGTATTGTCTATGGGTGGTATTGTTAATTCCAAGTCTTTGCGGGTAGCCGGCGATGTATTGGATGAAGCCATTATTACCTACGCCAAGAAAGAACACAGCTTGATTATTGGCGAGCGCACAGCAGAGGAAATTAAGATTACCATTGGTGCGGCATATCCCAAGGCGCAGGAAGAAAGAATGTCTGTAAAGGGCCGGGATATTTTCTCCGGACTTCCCAAGAACATTCAATTGACATCTTCTGAAATTGTGGAAGCTTTGAAAGAACCTGTTGCGGCCATTATTGATGCGGTAAAGGAAACCTTGGAAGCGACGCCCCCGGAGCTGGCGGCCGACGTTATGGAGAAGGGTATTATGCTGACAGGCGGTGGCGCATTGCTCAGCGGTTTAGATAAGATTATTAAGATTGAAACCGGTATTCCCGTACACATTGCAGACGATCCTTTGGATTGTGTGGCAAGAGGAACCGGTAAGTGTTTGGAGGATCCGGAACTTCGCCGTATGCTTGCCCAGAACAGAACTATGCGTAAGTTCTGATTGTAAGCGGGAAAGAAACCGGAACAGAAAGGGCCTGGGATGAGTAAGAAATCCAAGATATTTCTGTTTGTATTGATTATATTGTCTGTACTGATGGCTGTGTTTGTTGCCATATCTGCCAATGCAGATAGTCAACTGCACGGCTTTTACAAAGTTATCGGTACGCCGGTTTATTATGTGCAGAAAGCGTTTTCCTCTGTGGGCAATGCCATTGGTCAGCGGATCACCATTTTACAGGACTACAAAAAGATTCAGGCGGAAATAGACTCTCTTCGAGAGGAGAATGAACATCTTTCTTCTTTGGAAGATGAGAATGCTCGGTTGGAGCGAGAGAATGAAGAGCTTCGCGCGCTACTGGAGATGGAAGAAACCATTCGGGACTATAAGATTCTCCGTGCCAACGTGATTACCCAGGACGTAACCGGTTGGTTTAATGAATTTACCATTGACGTAGGTACGGCCCGGGGCGTTCAGAATGGTTACGTGGTGATTACTTCCCGGGGATTGGTGGGCATTGTTTACAATGCCGGCCTTGTTTCGTCAAAAGTTCGTTGTATTATTGATGAACAGAACGTATTGATGGCGCGCATTTCCCACAACGATGAATTGGTACGCGTGCGCGGCACTTCCAATGAGAATTATGAAGGATTGCTGCGGGTGGATCGAATTGCACCGGATGCGGAAATTCAAGAAGGGGATACCTTGGTAACGGCGGAAAGCGGCGACGTATATCCCCGTGGATTGACCATTGGTACCGTGGTACGTGTGGGTGTCGATGTGGACGGTACCCGTTTTGCAGAGGTGGAGCCCAGTGTTCATTTCAGTACGTTGATTTCAGTGAATGTATTGTTGCCGCAGGGGGAATCGGTGCCACAAGAATAAGAGAAAGGCGGAGGCAGGATGCACGACCGGAAACATGTTGTTTATTATTGTATTTCGGTACTGATTTTGGCAGTGCTTCAAGCTTTGCTTCCCCAAAGTGTTCGTATGTTGGGGACGATGCCGCAACTGCTTCCTGTGTTTGTGCTTTTAATTGCTTCTCGTATGGAGAAAGAAGAAGCGATGGTGTTTGGCATCCTGTCCGGGATTTTCTTTGATATTGTATATGGCCGGTATTTGGGTTTCTACGGTCTTTTATATATGTTTTTTGCAGTGGGCGCAGCGATGGCGGGCCCTGTGCTGCTTCGGGAGAAGAAGTGGTGGCCCTGTGTGGTATTGCCGCCGTTGTTGTTCTTGTATTGTATGGTGGAAAGTTTCTTTGCGCGTGTCCTTGCGCTGTACGCCAGTAAGACGGGCACCTTGTATGCTTACGGCTATGGCAACCATCTGGTGACTCGGATTTTGCCGCAAACTTTATACCATCTGATTGTGCTCGCTTTCATGATAATCCCTGTTTTGTGGATTTTGAAGAAATTAGAACCTAAACCAATGATTCGCTATGACGTGTAGGGAGGAGGATTTTGGTGATTGCTAAATATTGGGCGATTGTAAAGAAAGAACTGAAACACATGATTACCAGTCCTCATTTTTACGCAGGACTGATGGTTGTGGTTGTTTCTGCCGTGATGATTGGTCGTTTGTATGATTTGCAAATTCGACAGGGAGAGGCACTCAATTCTCAAGCGAGTCAGACCGCTCTTTCAACGGCAGAACTTACCGTGAAGGCAAGACGTGGGGATATCTACGACCGAAATGGCGTTTTGTTGGCCACCACCCGTGTTGCGTACCAGGTGAATATGGTCAACTATAAGATGGACCAGCCTTTGCGAGACGCGATGTATCTTTCGTTGGTTGAATTGTTTGAGCAGAATAATGATGTTTATACCAATAATTTAAAGCGATATATTACCCCTGATTTGGAGTGGGGCACGGCTTTCGATGGAGAGAACCGAGAGAAAGCGCTCAATAGTTGGCTGAATACCATTGTCAGCGGCTTTAGCAAGTCGGATAAAGAGAATATTAAAACGGCGCGGGACGCTTACGAATATTTGCGCAATAAAGTTTTTGAGTTAGATGAGCAGTATACGGATGCGGAAGCCTATAAGATTATGATTATTCGATACCAAACTCACTTCTATGGCCTTAGTTATTTGCGTCCTACGGTGATTGCTACTGACGTATGTAAAGAAACTATGGAATATTTATCTGCACGGTATTTTGAGTTTCCGGGAATTACCACAGAGGAAGCTTACTATCGTGTGTACGTAGATGACGCGGCAGCCAGCCATGTGATTGGGTATGTGCGTGCCATCAGTGATACCGAGTATGCGGAAATGAAGGATCAAGGGTATAGCAACGATGACTTGATTGGTAAATTGGGTATCGAGAAGGCGGCAGAAGCGGATCTTCGAGGCACCAATGGTACCCGCGTGGTTTATCGGGACGAAAATGGCATCGTACGGACGGAGTCGTATACGCCGCCGGTGCGGGGCAATGATGTTTATTTGACGATTGACTACAATTTACAGAAAGAATGTGTCACCATCTTAGAAGAAACCTTGGCACAGATTGCGGCGGGGAAGAACGGTTATAATAATTTTGGTGATGCAGAAGCGGGATCGGTTGTGGTGATGAATGTGAATACGGCAGAAGTCATTGCGATGGCCAATTATCCGTATTATGACAATTCTATTTTTATTGCACCGTCTACCGATAAGGAAGCGCAGCAGGCGATTGTAGATCTTTTTGCAGATCCCAGCTCTCCCAGCTTGAATCGCGCCACCCAAGGTCTTTATCCGGTTGGATCGACCATTAAACCCTTGGTGTCGATTGCGGCGATGATGGAAGGGAAGATCTCCTCGACCCAAACCATTAACTGTACCCATACCATTCAAATTGGTACGCAAACCCATTCTTGCTTGGGCTATCACGGAAATATTGCATTGAAGACGGCGATTGCCCGTTCTTGTAACGTGTATTTCTATGAGGCAGGTATCCGTACCGGTATTGATACCCTGGACGAATGGATTAAGAAGTTTGGTTTAGGAGAGAAAACCGGTGTTGAAATTAGTGAATATGCAGGTTCTCGCAGTAATCCGGAAACGATGAATTTGCGAGAAGAAGATACGACTCACGTATGGAGTGATTCGGACACGGCACAGACGGCCATTGGCCAGTTGTACACCCTTTTTACCCCTATACAACTTTGTAATTACACGGCTGCCATTGCCAACGGAGGCACTTTAAAGACGCCTTATTTGATTAAGTCCATTGTGAATGGCTCCGGCAATATTGTGTTTGATAATACGGCGAAAGCAGAAAGTGGCACTGATTTGGGTATCTCTGCTTACGTGATGAATGCGGTGAAAGATGGTATGAAAGCCATGGTTGCAGAAAGTGGCACGGCGCAGACCGCTTTTTCTAAACTTCCCTATGGTTTTGTGGCGGCGAAGACGGGTACGCCGGAAACCGGTTTGGAAGCTTTCGGTGAAAGTTCTCACGGTTTGCTCGTTTGCTATGCCCCGGCGGATGACCCGGAAATTGCTGTGGCGATTGTGCTGGAGCACGGCGTGTACGGCTCCAATGCATTGCCGGCCGCAGGACGTATTTTGGAAGCGTATTTTGGAGATCGGTATACGAGATAATTATGTCATAATTTAATCGGGTAAAATACTTTACAAAACCTCCCTGCAAGCGTATAATTAATTAACAAATTATTGTTTAATTGTTCATTTTTTATTTGCACACGAAATAGGGAGGTTTTGCAGATGAAGAAATTTATGAAACGCAGCACGGCGATTTTATTGACTGTGTTGATGCTGTGCTCCATGGTGACGATTACGTTGCCCACCAGTGTAGGTGCAAAAGCCAGTAGTAAGTGGTATATGGGTGGTGGCTCTACGATAGTCAGTGAATCCAGTGAGATTTGGGTTGTGGATACTGTGCGCGCAACAATCCCTGCCAATGGCTATATTCAGCACAACGAACAATTAACTGAATTGATTGGCAAAGATGGTAAAGATGGCAAGGGCTATGTTAACGTAATCTTTGGCGATGGTTCGGCTAAATACAACGCAGACTCCGGATACGGAGCCCTTATGTTGGTGGCTAAATCGGACCCCACACAGGCTATTGAGTTTAATCATACCGGCACCCAGGCAGTTGTTTGGAGATTCCGTGGTGATGGTGGATCCAAAGTTGATAATGTTTATACAGAGGGACGTATTGCAAATCCGGCACAAAGTTTTGCTATTTCATATGGTCTTCATGCAAATATTGCAGCAGAAGGTTATCGTGTGACGTTTACCCGAGATGAAAATAATCAAGCGCTGATTCGCGGTATCGGTAATGGTGTGTATAGTAGTGCTGCTAATTATAGTAGTTACAACAACCAATATCTGCGTACAAGACCGCTGACTGACCTTCCCGGTGACAATGATGAAACTGCAGCAGATGGTGTGTATCTTCGTATTGGATTGGGTGGAGAAAAAACAATCACCGTTACGGTGGCCTACCCTATGCCCGCTGACTATGATGCGGAACGAGCACCGATGTCTCGTTGGTCATTAAGTAGTGGTGGGTCCATTGTAGAGGCTTCCTCGGAGTACTTGATTGTAGATACGGCTACAGTAGAAATGCCCGGCACCACCGGTTACTTCCAATATAGTGAGAAATTGACAGAATTGATTGGTAAAGATGGCAAAGATGGTAAGGGCTTTGTTAACGTAATATTTGGTGACGGTACAGCATCTTATAATAAAGATGCCGGCTATGCCAGTGTTATGTTGGTAGGTAAGGCTGATCCTACTCTTGCAATTCCTGTAAATACAGTAAATAATCAAGCACTTAACTGGGCTTTGCGCGGTGATGGTGGAGATGGTATTGGTCGACTTGCAAATGCACCGCAGAATAGTGCTACAGTCTATAGTACAAGTGGCGCATTTGCAGCAACCGGTTACCGGTTTGCGTTTACAAGCAAATCGGATCAAGCCTATATTCGTGGTATTGGTCAGTATGTAGCGGGTACGGGCATTGCGTACAGTTCTACGCAGACGGTTACTACGAAATTAACAGCTATTGCGGGTGATAATGGTGAGACGGCAGCGGATGGCGTATATTTCCGTATGCAAACTCGAAGAAGTTCGGATCCTTGTGTTGCTACCGTGACCATTGCTTATCCGGTTCAGGCGGAAGGACTTAATCTGGTACCGGCGGATGTTTTTGCCAGCAAAGAAAAGGCTTCTCAATGGTTTAAAGGTTCTATGGCGGGTACTTTCTCTGAAGAAGAAGGAGAATATGTGTACCATGTTCCTAAAAGTCACCTGGATATGTATACATCACGGAGCTTGCCGGATGGTAGTTTCACTGTAAAGATGAATATCAAATCTGATGATAGTGGGTATATGGGCATCTTGTTGGGTTACGGTAGTTCGCCTAACGATTGCAAATGGATGAATATTCGTTTTGATCCGAATTATACGGCTAAAACCATAGACTTCTATGTATGGGAACATTGTAATCTTGATCCATATCCTGCGACACCAAAGTATGGAACATCTTGGTATAAAGGTGATTTTTCTGCTGATTCGTGGCACGAGGTCATCTTTGAAGTTACACCTACGAAAACGACGATTTATTTTGACGGATATCAAACACCGGATTTCCAAGATCCGTATGTGTCCGGTAGTATTAAAGATACGTCTTTAGGTCATTTCCCCACGTCCGAGGAACTGAACTATATTGGTTTCTTCCCGTCCGGTGCTACGCAATCTATTAAGAACTTCGGCGTATATGAAGGTGTGGGTTTGGAATTTAATTTAGTGCCGGAGAACGTATTCTATAGTTATACAACAGCCAAGGCTTGGTTTACCAATGTGCAGGAAACCAACGCGTACGATCAAACAAACTGTTATACCGTAGACGAAAATGGTGACTGCGTGATGCGTGTACCTGTTGTAAATAGTGGTAATGCGTGGATTTATATGAATCGTACAATTCCATACAAGAGTTATACTGTAAGCGTGGATTTCTCTCCTAATGAGTATACCAGCGAAAAAATCGGTGGCGCCGGCTTCTTGGTTGGCGAGAAAGTATCCAGTGGATATCACTTCCATCAAATTCGTTTTAATTTCGATAAAACCGCAGGTACGATAAGTTTCCGTGGACACGCACAAGGGAATGCTCCGGGCCATGGATATCCGATTTCCGGGTCCATTGAATACATCGATAATTTCACAGTGGTTAAAGATGGTATCGATTTCTCTACCAAACAGTGGTTTAACTTAACGGCAGAGGTAACCGGAAACTCGATTCAGGTATTCTTGGATGGCGAACAATTATTTGTGGAGAAGATTGACCGCTTGCCTGCGGCAGAGGATATTGCTTACTTTGGCTTTATGGCTGAAGGTAGTACCGCTGGTTATGACATCAAGAATTTCTCAATCTATGAAGGTGTTGACGGTGAAATTAAAACGGCTGCACCGGAATTGAATGAGGCGATTACCCTTCATTACAGTGCAGATGTGGATGTAGACGACGCAGAGTCCGTTCAGATGAAGTTTACTTTTAAGAGTAAGGACATTTGGGTAGATGGTGTTCTGTCCGGCGACCAATATACGTTCGCTTTGCCTGATATTCTGCCACAGGATATGTGTGAGAATATTACTGCTCAGTTGTATATCGACGGTATGCGGAAAGATAAAGTGGCAACATACAGCCTGCAACAATACTGCATGAATATTATGCCTACTGCAGAAGAAGCGGCAGCCGATGCAAACAAACAGGATCTTCGAAACTTGTTGATTGCCCTTCTGAACTACGGTACAGAATCCCAGAAGTATTTTGAAGGCATTACGGATGCTGCGCTCTTTGCAAACAGTCAGTTGACCGACGCAGAGAAGAATTCTGTAAAGCAAGATATGACGGAAGCTGAGTCCGTACGTGACGTTAGTGAGCGCGGCGACGCCAACAATTACTGGAAGTCTGCAAGCCTTGCTTTGTTTGATACCGTACGTCTTCGCTTTAAGTTCGTAACGGACGATGCAAGCAAGATTACCATTAAGGTAGAGGGCGACAGCCAGACGTATACGAACTTTGAATTGTCTACCGGCAACATCTATTACTGGGATTACAACTTGGTATACGCAAACGAATTTGATAAACCGGTTGTTGTAGGTTTGTATGTAGACGGTGTCTGTGTACAGACCGTAACCTACAGCATTAACACGTACGTGAATGTGTTTGTAGCGGCAAATGACGCACAGGCAAATTCCTACGCAATTGTGCAAGCGGTTTATGATTACGGTTGTATGGCCAGTGCCTACGATCAAGATTAAGGAGGGTTGAATATGAAAGAGATGTTTGAAACAGCAGAACTTGAAGTGTTCTTCTTCCAAACCCAAGATATCCTTACGGAGTCCACACAGGGAACTGAGTGGGAAGACGAACTGTAAGTCTTTTGCGGGCAATATGAACTTCTAAAATGGCGGGGCGGTCTCTTTGAAGGCGGCCCCGTTTTGTTCGTTCCGATACCGGATTGCTTTATACCCCAAACTTTGCTATAATTCAAACGGTTATACTATCGAAGGAGAGAGATATGTAATGAGAAAGAGTCATTTAATTGCACTTTTCATTTTGTTTATTGCGGTCACTGTGTTGATCGTATCCCAGGCTTTTACAGGACCGGAAAGCGAAGAAATTTTGAATGTTCCTTCTAAGGGACCGGCGACGGCAACACCTACGGCGACGGCACCCGCAGCGACGGCAACGCCTACGGAGGCTCCGGCTCCCACGCAAGGCATTGTGGCACGTCCCGATGTGGATTATACGCAATTCTATAATTTGTCTTCTCAATATCATACAGCGTGGTCGTCTACCACGATGGAAACGATGGATGTAATTAAGGACACCACTTGTTTCTACACAAAAGCTGATAATCAAGGTCTTGATTTATACCTTACGTTTACTTTGGAGTGGCCACATAAAGAAGCGGAAATTTTAGATGTATTGAAGAGTCACGGTGCTAAAGCGACGTTCTTTGTGTCCACTACTTATCTACAGAATAATCCTCAAACAGGAAAAACGATTTTAAAACGAATTATCGAAGAAGGACACGTTTTGGGTGTTCGTGGAAACTTTGCTACCGCAACGATTACGCCGGAGAAATTCTGCGATGAATTGTGGGCAATGGAAGAAATTTACCAAGAACTTACCGATCATACACAACGAATGACGTATTTCCGCCCCAGTCCTGACAAGATTTCCCAGCGAGATATCGCCATTGCAGAAGCAATGGGGTATAAAGTTGCATTGTGGTCAGGCACATTCGGTGGAACTTCGGCTGTTCTTTTGAAAGATATGGGAGAAAATATGGCAGATGGTAAGATCTTCGCACTGGATACCAGCGATAGTGTGTATACCGCATTGACCAGCTTTATTCCCCAAGCCGCCGGCCAAGGGTGCAGCTTCAAAACACTGGACCAGTGATTTCAAAAAAGGAGATATTTTACCATGATTAAAGCAGTATTGACTGTAATTGGAAAAGATCGCGTGGGCATTATCGCTGCCGTATCCAACATGTTGGCAGAAGCAAACGGCAATATTTTAGATATTAGCCAAACCACCATGGACGAGATCTTCACTATGACCATGTTGGTGGACGTTACCTCCGTGAAGGGCGGATTTGCGGCCCTTGCAGAGAATTTGGCAGCATTGGGCGATGAAATGGGGCTGCGGATTCGCTTGCAGCACGTGGATATTTTCAACGCTATGCACAAAATCTGAGAGGAGTGAACGATTATGTTTATTTCTACGGATGAAATTGCTCAAACCGTCAAAATGATTCAACAAGAACATTTGGATATTCGTACCGTCACTATGGGCATCAATTTGCTTTCTTGTGTGCGGGGAGATATTCAGGCTACGTGCCAAGCGGTGTATGACAAGATTACCCATACGGCAAGAAATTTGGTTTCCGTATGTTGTGAGATTGAAACAGAATTGGGCATTCCCATTGTGAATAAACGAATTTCCGTAACGCCGATCGGCATGATTGCGCCCCACGATATTGACGGCTGTGTGGCTTTGGCCCGTACGTTAGACCGTGCGGCAGCAGAAACCGGCGTAAACTTCATCGGCGGCTATTCCGCTTTGGTCCATAAGGGCTATACGGTTAGTGAGAAGACTTTAGTAGAGTCTTTACCCTATGCGCTTCTTGAAACCCAGAAGGTTTGTACCAGCGTAAACGTAGGTACTTCTAAAGCCGGCATCAATATGGATGCGGTGCGGGATATGGGTATTTTAATTAAGAAAGCCGCAGAACTTTCCGCAGAAACAGGCGGTGCATCCTGTGCCCGTTTGGTGGTATTTGCCAATGCACCGGAGGATAATCCCTTTATGGCGGGTGCGTTCCACGGAGTGGGCGAGCCGGAGTGCGTGATTAACGTAGGCGTCAGCGGTCCCGGCGTAGTAAAATGCGCCATTGAAGCTGTTCGCGGTCAGGATTTCACGATTCTTGCAGAAACCATTAAGAAAACAGCCTTTAAGATTACCCGTATGGGACAATTGGTAGCACAACTTGCCAGTGAACGCTTGGGCGTGCCTTTCGGCATTGTAGACTTATCCTTAGCCCCCACGCCTGCAGTAGGGGACAGCGTTGCCCGGATTATTGAAGAAATGGGCGTGGGTCATTGCGGTGCGCCTGGTACCACGGCAGCCCTTGCCTTGCTGAATGACGCCGTGAAGAAAGGCGGATTGATGGCATCTTCTCACGTGGGCGGACTTTCCGGTGCTTTTATCCCCGTCAGTGAGGACGAGGGTATGATCGAAGCGGTGCAAAATGGTTCTTTGTGTATTGAGAAATTAGAAGCTATGACCTGCGTATGCTCCGTAGGCTTAGATATGATTGTGGTACCGGGGGATACCAGTGCCTCTACTATTTCCGCCATTATTGCAGACGAAGCGGCTATTGGTATGGTCAACCATAAGACTACGGCCGTGCGAATTATTCCTGCACCCGGCAAGCAAGTAGGCGACGTGGTAGAATTCGGCGGACTCTTAGGCAGCGGTCCCGTTATGCCGGTCCGGCAATATGCGGAAGATAGCAGTACTTTTATTGCACGGGGTGGACGCATTCCGGCACCGATGCAGAGTTTGAAGAACTGACTTGCATTTTATCGCCGGCAGTGATACAATCAAGCTAATAACGAGAATGAAATCAAGCTTATTACAGAAATTGTAATAGGTTTTGATTTTTTTCGTATGATAGTATAGGTCAGAGATTGAAGGGAGATGAGTGCATGAGTACAGATAGTGGCAGTAGTATTACGGATCATGTAGGCGATAAACAGGAAGTCATTGGGCTTACACCGGATGCGGAACTTCAGAAGAAGTCCGTGAAGTCAGTGGTTTTCCATTTGAAGAAGAAGGTGGATCCGGACGCGGCAGGCATTGATCGCGTGTGTGCATGGATTGCGGATATGGATGCCCTTCTGGCACAAGACGGGTTTAACCGCAGTGAATATCTTGAAATGAGAAAGAAATTGAATGACGCCATTGAATGGGTGTTTGACGTGGAACTTCGTCATAAATTGCGCAACTCTTGGTATAGTTTTGGGAAAGCCATGGATAAGAAGGTACCCAAGCACTAAGCATACGCGTAGTGTAATGATTGAAAGCAATCCTGAAACGCCCACCGAAGACAAAACGGTTGGGCGTTTTTTGAAAGTAACGGGAAAGAAGCAGTGCGATGAGAATTGGATTTTTTGGTGGAACGTTTGATCCCATCCATAAAGGACATATTGATGTGGCCTCTGCGGTATTGAATGCCGCAGGGTTGGATCAGCTTACCTTTATGCCCACCGGCGATCCCCCTCATAAAGTTCACCGCAATGTGACGCCGGGCGCTTTGCGCTTGCAAATGGTACAAGCGGCCATTGGGGAAACCGGCAATCCGAAATTCTCTGTATCCGATATGGAAATTCAAAGAAATGGATATACGTATACCATCGACACATTACGTGCGCTCCACGCCCAAAATCCGAATCAAGAATATGCTTGGATTATTGGCGCGGATGTGCTGGCAGATTTAAAGCACTGGAAAGATTATCACCAAGTCTTTCGATTATGTAGTTTTATTGCAATGTACAGGCCCGGATATAGTCGGGAAGATTTTCTGACAGAATACGAAGAACTGACCCGACTGGGAGCTAAGATTCAATTTGTGGAAGTGCCCAGCGTGGACATTTCTTCTACAGAACTTCGAGCAGCCTGCGAGGCGGGACAAGACCTATCCGGATGGGTGCCGAAATCTGTAGCAGCGCTGATTGGCGTTTATGGCCTATATCAACCGGACAAGCCTATGGATTTAGCAGGGATTCGGCAGGAACTTCAAAAGAGGCTGAGCCCTCATCGCTATGCACATAGCATGGGCGTTATGGAAGAGGCTGTGCGTATCGGTCGCCGAGTGGGCGTGCCGGAGGGAAAATGCGCTTTGGCAGGACTGCTTCACGATGCGGCCCGGGAATTTACCCCGGCGCAATATGCGTGGCTGGGGCTTTCCGGAGAGAATGGGGCTTTGCTCCACGCAAAAGCGTCGGAAATTTTGGCCAAATCCCGCTATGGGATCGAGGACCCTGAAATATTAGAAGCCATTGCTTGCCATACAACGGGCAAAGTGGGAATGGGAATTCTGGCGCAAATTCTATTTGTGGCAGATTATACAGAAGCCGGAAGAGAAGGTCCCCATTTTGACAAGGTGCGCGCTGCATTTGAGCAAGACGGCTTGATGGCGGCCGTGCTGGCAGAATGCCAGATGACCATTGCTCATTTAGAAGAGCAAGGCAAGGAAATTTGTCGGGATACGCTGGAAACCCGTGATTGGGCACAAGACCGACTGGGCGAATAAAATAGTAAAGGAGCATAACGTGATGAGCGAGCAAAATAAAGGAAAGATTTTTACCGAAATTGTGGTAAGAGCAATGGACGACCGCAAGGCGAAACAAATTGAAGTGATTGACCTGCAAGGCCAGACACCGATTACAGATGCATTTATTGTTTGCAGTGGTACTTCGTCTACCCATTTAAGAGGTATTGCCGATGAAGTAATGGAGAAGATGAAAGAAGCCGGCCAGCCTTGTATTCATTTGGAGGGCTACGATACGGCTGCGTGGATTTTGATGGATTTCACCGACGTAGTTGCTCACGTGTTCTTAGAGGAGGAACGGGAATTCTACAACATTGAGCGTTTGTGGAGAAATAAGCCTGTTACAAAGACAGGGCCGGGAGGGATGGAGCCATGATAGAGATTTTATTTTCCGAGAACGGCAAATTGCAGAAGATGGAGGCCCCGGTAGAGGGTTGCTGGATCAATATGTTGGATCCGTCCAAAGAGGAAATTCAGGAAATTGCGGGTAAAATGGGTGTGGAACAAGACTTTTTAACCGCCGCCCTGGACGAAGAAGAGCGTCCCCGTATTGAATCTGAAGATGGCAATACCTTGATTGTTGCCGACGTACCGTTGGTGGAAGTGGTACCCGGATCGGACCGTTTTGCTTACGCGACGATGCCTTTGGGTATCATTGTATGTCCTACGTGTCTGATTACGGTAAGCTTGAAGAAGACACAACTTATTCGTGACTTCTTGGAGAACCGGGTGAAGACGTTCTGTACATTTAAGAAGAACCGTTTTATTCTTCAATTGTTGTATCGCAATGCCACATACTATTTGCAGTACTTGCGGCAGATTGACAAGATCACCAACAACATAGAGAATGATTTGCATAAATCCATGAAGAACAAAGAGTTGATGCTCTTGCTCTCTTTGGAGAAGTCCTTGGTCTTCTTCTCTACCTCTTTGAAGTCTAACGAGATTGTGCTGACCAAGTTGATGAAATATAATTTCCCCAATATTTCTATTAAGAAGTATCCGGAAGATGAGGATTTGCTGGAAGACGTTATTATTGAGAACAAGCAGGCAATTGAAATGGCGAATATTTACAGCAACATTCTGAATGGCATGATGGATGCCTTTGCGTCCATTATTTCCAATAATTTGAATATTGTGATGAAGCTCTTGGCGTCCATTACCATTGTTATGTCCATTCCCAATATTATTTCGGGCTTCTTTGGTATGAACGTGCCGATGCCTTTGGCTGCGTTTAGTTGGGCGTTCTATGCTATCTGTGGCGGTGCCGCGCTTGTGTGTGCTGTTGTAGCCATTATTTTGTACAAGAAGAAAATGTTTTGAAAAGAGGAAGAATTTCAATGAATGTACAGGCAGTAGTTTTTGATTTTGACGGTGTGCTTGCAGATACGGCCCTGGATATTGCAGCGTCTGTTCGGGCAACGCAACGTCAATATGGGCTCCCTGAAATGACGACGGCAGAGATTATGTCTTTTGTAGGATGGGGTGCAAAACACTTGATTGACCACACCGTGCCTGTGGAGGACGAACAGAAACAAGCGGAAATTCTTGCTTGGTATAAAAATTATTATGGGGCGCACCCTTGCGATGAAACTGTTTTGTATCCGGGCATTCAAGAAATGCTGGCGAGTTTCAAAGCCCGAGGCGTAAAAATGTCCGTAGTATCCAACAAACCGGAACCTTTGACCAAAATGATTGTGGATAAGTTGGGCATTGCCGCCTATTTTACCCGCGTCATTGGCCCTGAATCAGTAACTCGCATGAAACCGGATCCGGAAGGATTGCTCCTTTGCGCCAACGCTATGGGCGTGGATCCGGAACATTGTATGATGGTGGGCGATTCCTATACAGATATTGAAGCGGGGAAAGCAGCGGCATTTGGCTGCACTTGTGCTGTTTTGTACGGCTATGGCAATAAGGAGAAATTAAATGCGGCGGGCGCAGATTTTGCGGTGCGATGCGGGATGGAAATTAGTGAGAAGACATTGACGGTGGAGGAACTGTGATGAGAAAGAAGAATAATTTAAAGAAAAAGATTCGATTGATTGCGCTGGCGATTGTGGTTTTATTGGTCATCTCTTTCGTGGCTTGCCAGATGAATCGGGCGGGAGATCCGTCTTCTTCCACACAGGCACCGGAAAGTTCTGGTACACCTGCTGAAACAGGGGCACCTGCTACGAGCGGTCCTTCGGCGACGTATGACGATGAAACAGTGACTATGGTGGTGACGAAAGAAACCATTTCTCAATTGTCTTTATACAAGAATTTGAAGAAAGCGGACCTTACGGGAAGTACTTGTTATGAGGAGATTTTATCTTTCGCCCAAGTAAATCCCGGGATCGAAGTGATTTATACGGTTTCTTTGGGGACTAAAGCGGTGGAGAACACCGTGTCGTATCTTTCTTTGACGGACTCGGATTTCGCCTATGATACACTGATGGCGAATTTAAAGTATTTGCCGAAGGTTACTTCTGTTGCTTTGAATCAGACGAAGTTGACAGAAACCCAAATCAACAGTTTGAAGACGACTTACGGGCAAATTGTCTTTACGGTCACTACGTACAATAGTTCTACGGTGCCGGCAACGCCGGCAGATCCGGTGATTACGGATACGAAAGTGTCGGTGGACAGCAGTTGGCCTGTCTATGACTGGACCGGACGGGGTGCAGGGGCGGTGGAGGCTTCTTGCCAAGAGGCAAAGACGTTGACCACTCCTTGTGTTGTAAAGCTGAGCAGCAGTTTGAGCAAGGCGGATGTGAAGAAGTTACAAGTTGCGGCCCCCGGTGTTTACTTTGAGTATTCTTTTACCCTCTACGGAAAGACGTTGTCTACTTTGAGTAAGACCGTTTCTTACGTGAATGTGAGCATTGGTGACAGCGGAGAGGCGAACGTTCGGGAAGCGCTGGATATTTTAACTCGCTGTACTCATTTTAAATTGGATAATTGTCAATTCAGCAATGAAGTTGTGGCGAAGATTCGGGATGATTATAAGAATCGGACCGAAATAGTTTGGAGAATTTTCCATTATTATCCCAATAATCCCGGTACCACCAAGAGCCGTAGCTGGCTTACCGATACCACCGTACTTCGTGCTGTATATCACGTGGATGATAGCAACAGCTATTTGTTTAAGTATTTGACAAAGGTTAAATATGTGGACTTAGGACATAACACGTCTATGACGGATTTGAGCTTCTTGGCCTATATGCCGGATTTGGAACTGGCTATTCTTTCGGGAAGCCCCATTACGGATCTTTCGCCTTTGGCAAATTGTAAGAAATTGGAATTTTTGGAGCTTGCTTGGTGTGGATCTCTTTCTAATATTGCCCCTCTTGCTCAGTGTTCTTCTTTGAAACAATTGAATTTGAGTTATACGCGGGTGAAAGATTTATCTCCTGTGAAGAATTTGGGGTTGGAAATGTTGTGTTATATTAACTCCGGTAATTATCCGGGATTAACCACGGCGTACTGGGCGCAGGTGCAGTCTTGGCTGCCGGCATGCTGGATTACTTGCGATCCTATGAACGGTTTCAACGCAGACGGCAGTTCGGAGTCTCCCTACGGTGTAGGCTGGCGCTACAAAGCAAATTGGGGCGGTTATACCGATTGCTATAAGAAAGTGCGCGTTGTATTTGATTTGGATAATCTGTAAGCATAAAGTGCCGGGTTAAATGGCGTGGGAATTGATGCCATTTGGCCCGGCACTCTTGACAAAAGCCTATCCTGTTTTTATAATAAAAGAGCAGAGATGATTGGAGATGCAAATACCCACGGGATAAGGGGGTAGTTTGCGTCTTTTTTTATTTTATTTTTAGGAGGCGGCACCTGTGGAAGGGACAGAATTGAAGGATATTTTTGAACGTAGTCCGGTTATTGCTTCTGTGTACGAAGAGAATTTCAAAGCGGCTTTGGAATCTCCCTGCGAAGTGTTATTTGATCTGAAAGCCAGCATTCTGACTGTGGCGCAACGCATCCAGGCGGCGCACCAAGCAGGAAAGAAGATTTTTGTCCATATTGATCTGGCTTCCGGCATCGGCAAAGACAGAGCCGGTATTGAGTTCTTGGCAAAAGCGGGTGCGGATGGTATTATTAGTACCAGGGGCCAACTGATTCGCCAAGCACGGGATTTTGGTCTTTATACGGTACAAAGATTTTTCGCATTGGATTCTCAAGGCATTAAAAGCATTCACGAAATGCTGGAAACGGTGGCGCCGGATATGATTGAGCTGATGCCCGGTGTGATCGGAAAGATTATTAAGAGCTTTGCCCAGAATGGCGTATCGGTAATTGCCGGCGGCTTGATTGAAACGAAAACGGAAGTGACGGAAGTATTGGCCTGTGGGGCAACGGCTGTTTCTACGGGATCGAAAGATCTTTGGTACATATAAGAACACAGGAGATTGACGGTATGGAAACATATAGAATGATTGCGGACTACTTGTCCACGTTTGGTATTATACAAGTTGCAATTCGTGCAATTCTTGCCATTGTCGTGGGTTGCTTGATTGGTGCAGAACGCGCAAAACACGGTCGCGCAGCCGGTATGCGTACCCATATACTGGTTTGCTTGGGTGCGGCTATGACTGCCATGACGTCTTTGTACGTATCGGAAGTGTTAAACTACGGCGGGGATGTGCTTCGTATTCCCGCGCAAGTTATTTCCGGCATTGGTTTCTTGGGTGCGGGGATGATTATTTTAAAGAGCAACAATACCATTGTAGGCTTGACCACTGCAGCGGGCATCTGGGCTACGGCCACCATTGGCATTGCCATTGGCTATGGATTCTGCATCGGCGCTGCTGTTGTAACGGTACTTTTGATGTTATCCATCAATTTGTTTGCTCGTATGGAACGTGGTCGTAAGAATGCAGAAGTTCTTTACGTAGAGATTGACGATATGTATAAGACCAATGAAATTATCGCTAACCTGCGTGCAACATTGGAGTTGCCTTTTAACGTACAGGTGCTTCCGCCCAAGAGCGGATACGAAGGCCATTTGGGTTTGGCGCTTACGTTTGGAAAGAAAACAGAATTGGAATTTTCGAAAATTTCCGTGGTTGAACACGTGGTATACATTGCAGAAGAATAAGGAGATGTAGAGATGATTTACGATGTAATTGTTGCCGGTGCCGGTGTAATCGGCGGTATGGTAGCCCGAGAACTAACCAAATACAAATTGAACGTGTGCATCCTGGAGAAAGAAAGCGACGTAGCTTGCGGTGCATCCAAAGCCAACAGCGGTATTATCCACGGTGGCTTCGACCCGGAACCGGAAACGCTCAAAGCGAAGATGAATACGGCAGGTATTAGCAAGTTGTATGAAACTGCTAAGATGCTCCATGTACCCCATAAGCAAAACGGATCCTTGGTTTGTGCCTTCGGCGAAGAAGAAGAGCCTGCTATTCACGAACTTTATGAAAGAGGCTTGGAGAATGGAATCCAAGGGATGTCCATCCTTACGGGCGACGAGGCTCGCGCTTTAGAACCGGAACTTTCTGAAGCTATTACACTGGTATTAAATATTCCTTCAGCAGGTATTATTTGTCCTTATGAGCTGACCATTGCAGCGGTTGGCAATGCTATGGATAATGGCGCAACCCTCAAAACCAATTTTGAAATTGCCGCAATTCAGCGCGCGAATGGTATTTACACCGTGACAGCGAAAGACGGTCAGTCTGTGCAAGGTCGATTTGTTGTAAACTGTGCCGGCGCTTATTCTGATAAGATTTCTGCCATGGTGGGCGATGACTCTTTCACCATCATCCCCAGAGCCGGCGAATACTTGCTTTTGGATAAATCTGAAGGCGTGCGTGTATCTCGCACCATTTTCCAGGTACCCTCCAAAGAGGGAAAAGGCATTCTGGTCAGTCCTACCGTGGACAATAACTTGCTCACCGGTCCCACGGCACTTCGTGTACGGACCTCCGGCAGCACTGAAACTACGGATGACGGCCTTGCCATTGTGCGCAATCTTTCCAAAAAGAGTGTGCCCGGTGTGGACTATCGTCAGGTGATTACCTCTTTCTCCGGCGTACGTGCTTCCGTTGCTACCGGCGACTTTATTATTGAGCCTGCCAAGAACGCAGAGAATTTTGTGAACGTAGCAGCCATTGACTCTCCCGGCCTTACGTCTTGCGTAGCCATTGCAGAGTATGCGGTGGAGATTTTGGGCAGCATCGGCCTTGAACTCCTTGCCAACCCCGCCTTCGACGGCACCCGCCCCGATCCTCACTTTATCAAGAAGATGAGCGACGAAGAGAAGAGTGCTTATATTGCGGAGCATCCCGCATACGGCCGTATTATTTGCCGCTGCGAGATGGTGAGCGAAGGAGAAATTCGAGATGCCATCCGGAGAAACCCGCCGGCTCATGACGTAGACGGTGTGAAACGCAGAACCCGTTCCGGCATGGGACGTTGTCAAGGCGGATTCTGTATGCCTTACGTTATGAAGCTGATTGCAGAGGAAAATGGCGTTCCTATGGAGCAGGTTACCAAGAAGGGCAAAGATTCCAATCTTGCCACAGGACGGATTTAACAGGAGGACAGCATCATGATGAAACATAGTGTTGTAATTGTAGGCGGCGGTCCTGCCGGTATGGCAGCAGCTATTGCTGCGTATGACAGAGGCGTTACCGATACAGTCATTATTGACCGTGAAGAAGAGCTGGGCGGCATCTTGCGCCAGTGTATTCACAATGGATTTGGTTTACATAAATTGGGCCGCGAATTGACCGGTCCCGAGTATGCGGACGTATATAAGAAACAGGTGGAAGAGCGGGGTATTAAAGTGTACCACACCACCATGGTGACGGCTATTTCTCCTGACTTGGTTGTAACGGCGCAGAGCCGGGAAGGTTTGATGAAGATTCAAGCCGGTGCCGTTGTATTGGCTATGGGTTGCCGGGAAAGAAGCCGCGGTGCATTGTCCGTTGCAGGAACCCGTCCTGCCGGCGTATACAGCGCAGGTACGGCGCAGAAGTTGATTAACTGCATGGGTTATACCGTGGGCAAGAAAGCGGTTATTTTGGGTTCCGGCGATATCGGTTTGATTATGGCTCGCCGTATGTCTTTAGAAGGTGCCAAGGTAGAGGCCGTTTGTGAGATTATGCCTTATTCCGGCGGTTTGACCAGAAATATTGTACAGTGCTTGGAAGATTACGGCATTCCTCTTTATTTGAGTCATACGGTTGCGGAAATTCACGGTACCGACCGTGTAGAAGGCGTCACCATTGCACAGGTGGATGAGAACCGCCGCATTTTACCCGAAACCAAACGGTACATCCCTTGCGACACACTCCTCTTGTCCGTTGGCTTGATCCCCGAGAATGAACTGACCCGGGCGGCCGGTATCCCCATGGATCCTATTACCAACGGCGCGCTGGTAGACGAGAATCGCCAGACGGAAGTGCCCGGTATCTTTGCTTGCGGCAACGTTTTGCAGGTACATGACTTGGTAGACTACGTATCCGACGAGGCGGAAATTGCAGGCTTGGGCGCGGCAGAATTTGTTTTGGGCGGCGGAAAGAAAGGTGTATCCGTTTCCGTGAAACCCGGTGCAGGGGTTCGCTACGTACTGCCCCAAAGAATTAATTTGGGGGAAGAGAAAGACGTTCCTTTGTTCTTGCGCGTTGTAAAGCCTTACGGCAAAGTTCGTTTCACTGTGAAAGCCGGCGACGAAGTGCTGGCAACGGCTGTTCGCTTGAAGGCAGCGCCCGGCGAGATGGAGAAGATTGTTGTTAAGAAAGAGAAACTTGCCGACGTTCAGGGCGAGATTACAGTATCGTTGGAGGAAATTGTATGAAAAGAGATTTAATTTGTATTGTTTGCCCCAGAGGCTGTAGTGTGACGGTGGAAGGAGAAATCGGTGCGCTGAAAGTGACCGGTTGTACCTGCGCGAAAGGGGAGCAATATGCCATTGAAGAGTGCACCCATCCAACCAGAACGGTGACGTCCATTGTGCGCGTGTCCAATCGAGAGGATACCATGGCCAGCGTGAAGACTTCCTGCCCCATTCCGAAGGAGTCTATTTTCGCGGCGATGGAGGCCATTCGCGGTTTATCCGTGGAGGCGCCTTGTTGCGTGGGCGACGTGGTGTGTAAAGATTTGTACGGTGCAGCGGTTATTGTGACCAAGGACGTGCTGTAAGAATAGGGTTGTAAAATGTGCGCGGGTACAAATGGTGGGAAAAAGCCGATTTGTACCCGTGTTTTTCACTTGTTATTTCCCGGGAAATAGTATATAATCAATCGACAAAGTATTTTGATGGAGGAAGTTTTATGTCAGGACATTCTAAATGGGCCAATATTAAGAATAAAAAGGGTAAGACGGACGCTGCCAGAGCGAAAGTTTTCACGAAATTAGGTAAGGAGTTGCAGATTGCCGTTAAAGCAGGCGGTCCCAATCCCGATGCCAACAGCAAGTTGAAGGACGTGATCGCTAAGGCAAAGGCTGCCAATATGCCCAATGATAATATTCAGAGAAGTATTAAGAAGGCCAGCGGCGAAGGTGCCAACGATGTGATGGAAGAAATTACGTACGAGGGTTACGGTCCTTCCGGCGTTGCCATTATTGCTCAGTGTGTTACGGATAACCGCAACAGAACCGCAGCGGACGTTCGCCACGTATTTGATAAGTTCGGCGGAAATATGGGCACTTCCGGTTGCGTATCTTTTATGTTTGACCAGAAAGGCGTTATCGTTATTGAGAATGACGGGGACAAGGATGAGGATACTGTGATGATGGACGCATTGGATGCTGGCGCACAGGATTTCAGTGCAGATGAAGATGCTTTCGAAATTACCACGGAACCTGCTGATTTCGGTGCTGTTCGGGATGCGTTGGAAGCGAAAGGGTATGAATTCCTGGAAGCCAGCGTACGTATGGTACCCCAGAACTATGTTCGCATCGAGGACGAGAAGCAGTTAGAGCAGATCGAGCGTCTTTTGGACGGTTTGGATGACAACGATGACGTTATGGAGGTTTACCATAACTGGGAAGAATAAGAATTGAGTGAGGTGTTTATTATGAACCAGGAGCAACATCCTGATCCGAAGAACACGCAGCAATCAAAGAAGAAAGAACCTTTTTTCAACAGAAAGCCCTCTGAGTGGAACTTTAAGACGTTCCTACTCTTGGGGATTCTGTTGATTTTGTCTACGAAGATTATTTTTGATTTCGTAGGATTCCGAGCCTCTTTAGGCGATGCGTTCCGATACATGGTATCGCTACTGGGTTATTTGACGTCCGGATTTATTCTGGCATATGTTTTGAATACCTATATTTGCTGGTTGGATCTGCGCATTTTGAAGAAGATGAAAGCGGGCAAGACGAAGCGCGGTATTGGCATCGTTCTTGCGTATATTACTTTGATCGCATTTGTGGCGGTTTTGCTGTTCGCCATTGTGCCTAAATTGGTGGAGTCTATTACGGATCTTGCCAAGATGATGCCTAAAATGTTTGACACGATTAATGCCTTGTATAAAGATATTGTGGAAGGCGGACGGTTTAATTTGACGCCTGCTATGCAAAGCGAAATTGTGAATGGTATTGCATCTCTTAAAGACACGCTTATGGGTTGGCTCAATGTGGATTTTCTCACAACGATGGGGATCCGTGTTGCGAAGGCTACCGGTACCGGTGTGTTCAATGTGTTTATGACGTTGTTGGTTTCCGTATACATGCTTGTGGAGAAAGACAAGGTGTTAGTGGCAGGCAATCGCATTGTTCATGGCTTGTTCAAACGGGACGCGGCAGATCAAATTACCGATATAGGAAGAAAAGTAGACAATGTTTTCAAACGGTACTTCGCAGGGAAATTATTGCAGGCGATTGTAATTTTGATTCTTTCTTATATTGTATTGTTGATTGCACGTGTTGATTATGCGATTTTGTTTGCGGTGATTTTGGGCCTTACCAATTTGATTCCCTATATTGGACCTTGGATTGGTGGCATTCCGGTGGTTTTGATTAGCCTTGTGCAGGATCCCTGGATGGGCGTGCGCGTGTTGATCTGCGTTTTGATTATTCAAATGATTGACAACTGGTTTATTACACCGAACATTTTGGGCGGTCAGATGGGTATCAGTCCTTTGCTTGTCTTGATTGGCTTATGCGTCGGTGGCGTTTTGTTCGGTTTTGTGGGCATGATTATCGGTGACGTGTTGGCAGCGGTAGTCAAAGTGGTGTTCTATGATACTTACGTGGAACGGAAACTTCGTAAACGTGTAGCATCAGGGGAACTTCCCCCGGAATATGGTGAATTGCCGGAACCGAAAGTGCCGAATGCCGGATGGCTTCAGCGTACGGGGTTGGCGGTTAAGAAAATTTTCCAAAAAGGGGGAAAATAAGGGTTGCAATCTACCAAGAAACTATGGTATAATGCACTCTGCTGTTCTGTCAGTTGCTATTCATGAGCATGTTCAGGCGGCGCTTGATATGGAATGAAAGTAAAGTGACAGTGCTTTATTTGTGTGAAAGAAGGTGACATGGAATGAAAGAAGGAATTCATCCGAATTTTGAGGAGACAACTGCAAAGTGTGCTTGCGGCGAGACTTTTACAACTTATTCGACAAAGAAGGAAATTTCTGTCGAAATTTGTTCGAAGTGCCACCCGTTCTACACAGGAAAGCAGAAGTTGGTAGATACCGGCGGACGTGTTGACAAGTTCAATAAGAGATACGGTCTGTGAGCCCGGAACAGTTTTTCGGATGTGGGACCCTTGTCTTATAAGCCTGTTCCCGCATCTCATCGTCATTCAAGGCTTGCCCATGTGGCAGGCTTTTTGTATAAATAGCACGGCCTTTTAGAATAGGTGCCGTTAGGAGGAAGCAGTAATTATGAAAGTAAAGTTGGAGAATGTTGATAAGAATTTAGTTCGTCTTGAGATTGAGTCTGCCCCTGAGTTGATTGAAGAGGGTATGGCGTATGCATTCAAGAAGAACGCAAAGAATTTCCGCGTGAACGGTTTCAGACCCGGAAAGGCTCCTCGCAAGGTAGTTGAGCAGATTTACGGCAAAGAAGTTCTGTACAATGATGCAATGGATTACGTAATCGGCCACGATTATTATGCTGCAATTGAAGAGTTAAAGTTGGACGTTGTTTCTGATCCTCAGAAAATCGACGTGAAAGAGTTTAACACTGAGAAGGCTGTCTTCACTGTTGAAGTTTACACCAAGCCTGAAGTTAAGCTTGGCGCATACAAAGCTTTGGAAGTAGCAAAGGTTGCTGCTGAAGTTTCCGATGCTGACGTGGACAAGGCTGTAGAGGACGAAGCTAAGAAGAATGCACGTGTGATTACTGTTGAAGATCGTGCTGCAGCTATGGATGACACAGTTGTAATCGATTTTGAAGGTTCTGTAGACGGTGTTCCTTTTGATGGCGGCAAGGGTGAGAATTTCTCCTTGAAGCTGGGTTCCGGTCAGTTTATCCCCAGTTTTGAAGAGCAACTGGTTGGCATCAATGTCGGTGGCGAGACCGTTGTAAAGGTAACTTTCCCTGAAGAGTATCATGCAAGTGAACTTGCAGGTAAAGCTGCTGAGTTTAAAGTAACTGTACACGAAATCAAGGCAGAAGAACTTCCCGCTATTGACGATGCTTTTGCATCTGACGTAAGTGAATTTGAAACCTTGGCTGAATACAAGGCTGATTTGAAGGCAAAGATGCTTGCAAAGAAGGAAGAAGAAGCTAAGCGCGCAATGGATGAGGAAGCATTGAAGACTGCAATTACCAATGCAGAGGTAGAGATTCCCGAGTGTATGATTCAAGCTTCTCAGGAGCAGGAAGTACGTCGTATGGAGCAACAGCTCAGCATGTACGGTATGGATATGGCGAAGTACTGCCAGTACATGGGTACTACTGTAGAAGAATTTAAGGAAAGAGTAAGACCTCAAGCTGAGATTAACGTACGCCGTGACTTGGTATTAGAGGCGATTGTTGCAGCAGAGAAGATCGAGGCAACGCAAGAGGAAATCGATAAGGAATTCCAAGAAGCTGCTGAATATATGAAGAAGCCCGTTGAAGAAGTGAAAGCATTGTATGCAGCCAGCACAGAAGCGGTGATTCGTGATATTCAACTTCGCAAGGCTTCCGAATTGATTACGGATTCTGCTGTTGCAGTAGATGCACCGAAGGCACCTGCTAAGAAGACTGCCGCTAAGAAAGCACCTGCTAAGAAGGCTGATGCTGCAGAAGGCGAAGAGAAGGCACCTGCTAAGAAGGCACCTGCTAAGAAGACTGCAACCACAACAAAGGCAGCAACCGGTACCAAGAAGACCGCTGCTGCGAAGAAGACTGAGACAGAGAAGAAAGACTAATATCTATAGTCAGTTTGTTTTCCGGTTCTCAGGCAATATTGAAAGGAGCGATTTGAGATGGCATTAGTCCCTATGGTAGTGGAACAAACCAGCAGAGGAGAGCGTTCGTACGATATTTACTCCAGATTGCTGAATGACCGCATTATTATGCTCTGTGATGAGGTGAACGACACAACCGCAAGCTTAGTGGTTGCACAGATGTTGTTCCTTGAGTCAGAGAATCCGGATAAGGATATTCAACTTTACATTAACAGCCCCGGCGGAAGTGTTTCCGCCGGCATGGCGATTTATGACACCATGCAGTTTATCAAGTGTGACGTAGCTACTATTTGTGTAGGTATGGCTGCCAGCATGGGCGCCGTATTGCTTACGGCAGGCGCTAAGGGTAAACGTATGGCACTTCCCAACAGCGAGATTATGATTCATCAGCCTCTTGGTGGCATGCAAGGTCAAGCGTCGGATATTAAGATTCATGCAGACCACATTTTACGCACCAAGAACAAGTTGAATCAAATCCTCAGCGATTGCACCGGAAAGCCTCTTGATGTAATTGAGCGGGATACAGACCGTGATAATTTCTTGACTGCACAACAGGCATTGGAATATGGTCTGATTGACAAGGTTATGACCTCCCGCGCATAATCTTTCGTATGATTTTGATTGTTCCGTCATACTGTATAGAGAAAAGAGAGGTGTACTATGGAAGATAAGCAAGTGCGCTGTTCTTTCTGTGGAAAGCGGGAAGGACAGGTAAAGCGTTTGATTGCAGGTCCGGGTGTTTATATCTGCGACGAGTGTATTGACGTTTGCTGTGATATTCTCCAAGATGACATTGCAGAGTCCGGCGAGGAACGCATTGTCGAACACGAAAGTTTGGAAGCCAAACAATTACTCAAACCTACAGAAATCAAAGCATCTTTAGATGAATACGTGATTGGCCAGGACCGTGCAAAGCGTGCCTTGTCAGTTGCGGTGTACAATCATTACAAACGCATTGAAGATGTACAGAAGATTGCTAAGGATAAGAAGAATAAGAAGCAAGATGCCGACGCGGAGGGAGATCCTTTCGCTAAAGTAGAAATTGCCAAGTCCAACGTTTTGTTGATAGGTCCTACCGGTGTGGGTAAGACGTATTTGGCACAGACATTGGCAAAGGTATTGAATGTCCCCTTTGCGATTGCGGATGCCACTTCTTTAACCGAGGCCGGCTATGTTGGCGAAGACGTAGAGAATATTCTGCTTCGCTTAATTCAGGCTGCAGATTATGATGTGGCAAAGGCAGAGCGCGGTATTATCTTTATTGACGAAATTGACAAAATTTCCAGAAGGGGTGACAACCCCTCTATTACTCGTGACGTAAGCGGTGAGGGTGTACAGCAAGCTCTTTTGAAGATTTTAGAAGGTACTGTGGCGGCGGTTCCCCCGACGGGTGGACGGAAACATCCGCAACAGGAATATATTCACATCGATACAACGAATATTTTGTTTGTATGTTCCGGTGCATTCGACGGACTTCCTAAGATTATTGAAAGCCGTATTGGTAAGAATACCATTGGCTTCTCCGGTACAGTCCACAGCGCCGAAACATTAAATGTGGATGGCTTGTTAGAACAAGTGGAACCTCAGGATTTGTTAAAGTTCGGTTTAATTCCGGAATTTATTGGCCGTGTGCCAATGATTGTAACGCTGAACGCTTTGGATGAAGAAGCGCTCAAGCGGATTATGACAGAACCGAAGAATGCTTTGATCAAACAGTATCAGAAACTATTGTCTTTTGATGGGGTTGAATTAGAATTTGACGATGAGGCGATTGCCGAAGTTACTAAGATTGCCATCGAACGTAAGACGGGTGCTCGTGGACTTCGTGCTATCGTAGAGAAGGCAATGCTGGATGTAATGTATTCGGTTCCTTCGGAAGCCAATGTATGGAAGTGTATTGTTACACGCGAAACCATTCGTGAGGGCAAACCGCCGAAGCTGGTTTTGCATAGCAAAACAAAGAAGTCGAAGAAGACTGCGGTGGTGGATACACCGGAGGGTGCGACAGATAAGGAGAGTGCATCTTAATGGAATTGTTGAAAGAAATCCTGCAGGCATTTATTCTTGGTATCGTACAAGGCTTGACGGAATTTCTGCCGGTAAGCAGTTCGGGGCATCTCATTTTATTCAAGAAATTATTCGGGCTGGACGCGGAAACGTTTGGCCTGAATTTTGATATTGCGGTACACGTGGCGACGTTGCTGGCGGTTTTTGTGGTATTCCGCAAAACAATTTGGGATTTGATTCGTCACCCCTTCCAGAAAACGGTGCTTTGGCTGATTTTGGCCACCATTCCTGCTGCTTTGGTTGGTGTGTTTTTTGATGACCAGGTAGAGGCTGTTTCGCAAAGTGGCGGTTTCTTGGGTATTTGCTTTATTGTTACTGCAGGCATCTTGTTTTTTGCCGAATGGTTTTCAGCAAGGACGAAATCCAATCTTGAAATGGAAGAATTGACTTGGTGGAAGGCAGGTGCCATTGGCCTTGCACAGGGTGTTGCGGTAATGCCGGGCATCTCACGTTCCGGAAGTACTTTAAGTGCAGGTCTGCTGACCGGATTAAACAAAGGCAGTGCCCTTGCGTTCTCGTTCTTGATGTCGATCCCTGTCATTGGTGGTTCTTTACTCCTGGGTGTGAAAGATACTTTGGAGAATCCGGAAAGCTTTAATGTGTGGGTTGTTCTGGCCGGTATGATCGCAGCGGCCATATCCGGGTACATAGCTGTTCGTTTTATGTTGACCTTTATTCGAAAGAAAGGGTTGAAAGTCTTTGCCATCTACTTAACCATTATGGGTATTTTGGTATTGGCAGATCAATTATTCTACAACCGATTCTTCGATGTGTTCTTGTTGGGGTGATTTGATTCGTGTCCATTTATACGTTGGGAATTGAATCCAGTTGTGATGAAACCTCTGTGTCTGTTGTTCGTGACGGGCGGGAGGTTCTTTCTAATGTCATTGCTTCTCAGATTGATTTACATAAAGCATACGGTGGCGTGGTGCCGGAATTGGCGTCGCGGAAGCACGTAGAGGCGATTACCGGTGTGGTGGATCACGCCTTGAAAGAAGCCGGCGTGACAAAAGCGGAGATTGACCAAATTGGTGTAACGGCCGGTCCCGGTTTAATTGGCGCCCTTTTGGTAGGCGTGACGGCAGCTAAGACACTGGCGTATGTATGGGATAAGCCTTTAATTCCCGTTCATCATATTGAAGGGCATATC